>JAYVIK010000252.1:0-24346 GCA_043770265.1 Flavobacterium sp.
GAATTGCACTAATTTTATTTCTTTCTAAGAATTCGTGTAATTAAAAACATTTCTAATTCGTGTTTATTAGTGTAATTCGTGGCGGAAATTTTTAAAAGCTAATGCCCTGCCCCTAACATCGTAAATAGAAGTATCCTTAAAAAAAACGTACCTTTGCACAAAATTTACGTTTTATGACCACTTTCGAACAATTCAATCTTCCAAAATCAGTACAAAAAGCAATCGATGATTTAGGATTTACCACGCCAACTCCCATTCAGGAAAAAACTTTTTCTGTGATAATGTCAGGACGTGATATGATGGGAATTGCACAAACCGGAACTGGTAAAACATTCGCTTATTTATTGCCGTTATTAAAACTATACAAATTTACACCGGGTCATACTCCTAAAATAGTGATTCTGGTTCCAACGCGTGAATTGGTAGTTCAAGTAGTTGAGGAAGTAGAAAAATTGACCAAATATATGTCCGTTCGTACCGTTGGTATTTTTGGCGGTGTGAATATTAATACTCAAAAAACAGTTGTTTACACTGGTTGCGATATTCTAGTAGGAACTCCGGGACGCGTAATGGATTTAACATTAGACAATGTGATCCGTTTTGAAGAAATGCAAAAATTGGTCATCGACGAATTTGACGAAATGCTGAATTTAGGTTTCCGCACTCAACTGACTGCAATCTTGGCTATGATGCCAAAAAAACGTCAAAACATTCTATTTTCAGCTACAATGACTGATGAAGTGGATAAAGTTTTGAACGACTATTTTGATTATCCTGAAGAAGTTACGCTTTCGGCTTCGGGAACTCCGTTAGAAAATATTGCCCAAATAACGTATAACGTTCCCAACTTCAACACCAAAATCAATTTGCTGAAACACTTGTTACTGACGAATGAAGATATGAGTCGTGTTTTGGTTTTTGTGAATAACAAGAAAATTTCGGATATGGTTCACGAACGTATAGAGGAAGATTTTGAAGGTCAATTTGGAGTAATCCATTCCAATAAATCCCAAAATTATCGTTTGAGCACGATGGCTTCTTTCCAAGAGGGAAATCTTCGTGGACTAATCACTACTGATATTATGGCGAGAGGTTTGGATATTTCGAATATTACGCATGTTATCAACTTTGAAATGCCAGAACTTCCTGAATTATATATGCACCGTATTGGTCGAACCGGTCGTGCAGATGCCAAAGGAACAGCCATAAGTTTCATCGCGCCTCGTGAAGAAGAATATAAATTTGCCATTGAATTATTAATGGATATGGAATTGGAAACCGAGCCTTTTCCAGAAACTGTTGAAATCTCTTTAAAACTCATCGAACCTGAAAAAGACCGTCAGCCGATGAAGTTTATGATGAAAAAGGTGAAATTAGAAGGCGATGGTGCATTTCACGAGAAAACTAAAAAGAATAAAAAAGTAAACCTTGGTGGTCCAGGTGTAACCAAGAAAAAAACACACGGTTCTGTCAATAGAAATATGCTGAAAAATCAAGCCAAGAAACGCAAGGATAAGAAATAGTGGTCAGTATTCAGTTTTTTAGTGGTCAGTATTGCTAAGAAATAGTGGTCAGTATTCAGTTTTTTAGTGGTCAATCGAGTACTGACCACTAAAAGACTGACCACTGATTACTTGAACTAAATCTTAGTAAACACCAAACAAACTGGCGAACACAATGCTATCTTTTTGCCTGTAGATGAGAGCATTCCCGATTTTTTGTCTATTTTGAAAATCACAATATCGTTGGTATATTGATGTCCAACTAAAAGAAAATTTCCTGTTGGATCAATATTGAAATTTCGTGGGCCTTTTCCTAAAGTGCTGGTTCTTTGCACTAATTCTAATTTTCCATTTTTCAAAATCTTGAAAGCCGAAATATCATTGGCAGTTCCGCGATTAGTAGCGTATAAAAACTTCCCGTCAGGCGAAATATGAATGTCTGCAGCACCAATATCTCCTTTAAAGTCTGAGGCAACAACGGAGGTTTCACTAACTTTAGCTAATATTCCATCCGCATAACTAAACGACGTTATGGTTCCATCTAATTCTTGTAAAACATAAACGTATTTTCCATTTTTACTAAATATCAAATGTCGTGGGCCACTACCAGGTTTAATGTCAATACTGCTTTTGAGCGTTAAAACTTCTGTGGTTGAATTTGGATTGTTGTAGTACACATAGACTTTATCGGTTCCTAAATCATTGGCCAAAACATATTTCTTGTCTGGCGAAAAATAGACCATGTGAGCGTGAGGAGCTTCTTGGCGTCTGGTATTAATGCTTTTTCCGGTGTGTTGTACTACTTGTTTAACTTCACCAATACTTCCGTCATTATTTTTACTCAAAACCGAAATATTGCCACTAGAATAATTGGCCGTTATCACGTTTTTATCATCATTAATTATGTAACAAGGATTCAGTCCGTTTGGGTTTTGATAATTAATAAAATCTAATTTTCCGCTTTTTGAATTAAATCCAAAAGCACTAACTGAACTTTTTTTATCGTTTTCACTTACCGAATAAACAAATTTATTATCATTAGAAACTGACAAATAACTAGGGTTAAAAATGTTTTCAGTATTGCTTTTAAGAATAAAATCGCCGGTTTTGGAATTAAATTCATAAACATAAATCCCTTTGCTTTCGCAGCTTTTGGTGTAGGTTCCAACAATCAAATTGAACTTATTTTCCTGTGCTTGCAATGTTGAGAAAGCAAAAATCGAAAGAAGGACTGTGTACATGTTTTTCATGATTTTATATTATTTTGAGTTATTTGGGTAATTATTATTCAATTCTAAACCTCAAATATAAACTAAATTCGAATAAAATCTGTTCGCCGCGGCGGACTGAAATATAAAATCAAAATACTATCTTTGAAAAATGCAATTCAAACACCCAGAAATTCTCTATTTTCTCTTCTTATTGGTTATACCAATTCTGGTTCATTTGTTTCAATTGCGACGTTTCAAAAAAGAGTATTTCACTAATGTCCGCTTTCTAAAGGAACTTTCCATTCAAACCAGAAAGAGTTCCAAAATCAAAAAATGGCTGCTTTTAGCCACACGATTATTATTGTTAACCTTTATTATCATTGCCTTTGCTCAACCTTTTTTCAAAGCCAAGGACACCAAAAACAGCTTGAACGAAATGTATGTCGTTTTGGACAATTCCTTTTCGATGCAAGCTAAAGGTCAAAAAGGCGAATTACTCAAAAGAGCTGTTCAGGAATTACTCGAACACACGCCCGAAAACCAAACTTTTTCCTTGATTACCAATTCCGAAACATTTTGGAATACCGATATCAAATCCATTCGAACAGAATTACAAAACCTAAAATACAGCGCTTTGCCGTTCCAATTGGAAAGCGCAATGGCGAAAATAAAATCCCGAAAATCAGCTTTTAACAAAGATGTTGTCGTGATTACAGACGCTGTTGGTTTAGAACCCAAACAACTGAAAAGTATTGATCTCGATTTTAATACCTATTTCATTATTCCGAAAGCGGAACAAAAAAACAACACTTCGATTGACAGTGTTTTTATTCATCAAACTTTGGACGAGTTTTATGAAATTGGCTTAAAGTTATCTGCTTTTGGCGAAAAAGGCAAACAAATTCCAGTAGCTTTATACAATCAAAATAAGCTGATTGCAAAGACTTTAACAAAACTGGAAACTAAAGAGAAAACCATTTATTTTACCATTCCAAAAAAGGATTTCCACGGTTACGCTTCCATTATCGACAACGGATTAGAATACGATAACAATTTGTATTTCAGTATTTCTAAACCTAAAAAAAACAACATTATCAGCATTGGAGTAGCTGAAAAATCGAACTTTTTGTCTCGAATTTACACCAATAATGAATTCAATTTCAACAATTTTGCGATTGAAACATTAGATTACAATGCGCTCGAAAAACAAAATACCATTGTGTTGAACGAATTGGAAGAAATTCCGCAAGCTTTGCAAACCACTTTGAAATCCTTTGTGGAAAAAGGCGGGAATTTGGTTCTTATTCCATCGATGAAAGCATCAACGGTAAACCTAAATTCGTTTTTGAAAATCTTTGGAAACATCCAATTCAAATCTTTGGAAAACAAAGAAAAATTAGTCACAAAAATTAACTTCAATCATCCCTTATTTAGTGGAGTTTTCGAGAATAAAATCAATAATTTCCAATATCCAAAAACAAAAATCTCATTTGGAATTTCGGGTTCTAATCCAGCGGTTTTGTATTATGAAGATCAAACTGCTTTTTTGACTTCGATCAATAATCCTATTTCTTCAGTATATGTTTTTGCTGCGCCAATTAATCTGGAAAATTCTAATTTTCAACAATCGCCTTTGATTGTTCCTACTTTTTATAAAATGGGAATCAACAATCAAAACAATGGTATAAATGCAATAACTATTGGTAACAACAACCCATTTTTGGTTGAAGCCACTTTATCTAAAGATGAAATTTTGAAAGTTCAAAACGAGACCGAAACCTTCATTCCTGTTCAACAAATTCTGAACGATAAAGTAAAATTGACTTTCAACGATTTTCCGGAGCAAGCGGGAAATTTTGGAATTTACAATAAAAATGAACGTTTGCAAAACATCAGTTTCAACTACAATAGAACCGAAAGCGATTTGGCTCAAGCCAATGAAGATGCTGTTTCTGACTATAAAACCATCGATTCGATCGAAACTGTTTTCGACACCTTACAAACCGACCGAACTGACAGTCAAATTTGGAAATGGTTTGTTATATTTGCATTGCTTTTTCTGGTAACCGAAATGGCAATAATACGATTCGTGAAGTAAAAACGAAATTCAAATAATTAACTATTATTATGAACACAATCATCCGGGAAGCCAAAATCATCGATTCTGAAAGTCCTTTTCACAACCAAACCGTTGATATTTTAATTATTGATGGAAGTATCCAAAAGATAGGAACTTCGCTTCCTAATACAGAAAAAGTTGAGGAAATAAAACTTGACAATTTACACGTTTCACAAGGTTGGTTTGACAGCAGTGTTTCGCTTGGAGAACCTGGTTTTGAAGACCGGGAAACTATTGCAAATGGTTTGAACGTTGCAGCAAAAAGTGGCTTCACGGCGATTGCTTTGCAACCCAACTCCTACCCGATTATAGACAATCAATCGCAAATTAATTTTGTAAAAAGTAGAGCTAATGGTTTTGCCACCGAGCTTTTCCCAATTGGCGCTTTGACCAAAGGAAGCGAAGGAAAAGATATGGCGGAATTATTCGATATGAAAAATGCGGGAGCTGTTGCTTTTGGAGATTACAACAAGGGTTTGGACAACCCCAATTTGCTAAAAATAGCCTTGCAATATGTTCAAGATTTTGATGGATTGGTTATTGCTTTCGCCCAAGATTCGAACATCAAAGGAAATGGTGTTGCCAATGAAGGCATCGTTTCTACTAGCTTGGGATTGAAAGGAATTCCAAATCTAGCTGAAGAATTGCAAATCGCCAGAAACTTATTTTTACTCGAATACACTGGCGGTAAACTTCATATTCCAACCATTTCAACTGCAAAATCAGTAAAATTAATCAAGGAAGCCAAAGCAAAAGGATTAAAAGTAACTTGCAGCGTTGCCGTACATCATTTGGTTTTAACCGATGAAAAATTGGAAAATTTTGATACACGATGCAAAGTTTCGCCACCATTACGAACAGAAACCGACAGACAAGCATTATTGGCCGGAATTATGGACAATACGATTGATATGATTACAACCGATCACAATCCAATTGACATTGAACACAAAAAAATGGAATTTGATTTGGCTAAAGACGGAACAATCGGTTTAGAAAGTGCTTTTGGAGCCTTGTCCACAGTTCTACCTTTAGAAAAAATAATCGAAAAATTGACTGCCGGAAAAACTACTTTTGGAATTAAAACACATACCATTGACGAAGGAAACAAAGCCAACATGAGTTTATTCAATCCTGATGGGAAAAGCATTTTTACCAACGAAAACATTTTGTCAAAATCTAAAAATTCTGCTTTTTTGGGAACAGAAATCAAAGGGAATGTTTATGGAATTTATAATCAAGGGAAATTAGTTTTAGGATAAAAAACATAAACACTAAGTGCACAAAGAAGGCACAAAGAACACTATTATTAAACTAAAAAAAACACTTTGTGAACTTCGTGTAAAAGCTTTGTGAACTTTGTGGTTAAAAAACATGGAAAATAATACAATCGAAAAAGGAAAAACTGCCGCTATAACAAGCTATATTTTAATTATTGGAGTCTTGATTGCAATGTCGATGAACAGCGGAGAAGAAAAAAATGCATTTGCTTCTTTTCACATTCGCCAATCTCTAGGACTGTCGCTAACTTTTATTTCACTGGGATTAATTATCAGTAATTTTGACAGCCCTGTGATTTCAGCCTCTATGTGGACTTTTATATCTGTTTTATGGACTTTTGGAATTTTTAATGCTATAAATGGCCAAACAAAACCTATTCCGCTATTGGGAAATTATTTCCAAAAATGGTTTGCATCAATCTCTTGATTTTAGATTGCTGATTAACGATTTTTGATTACAGATGGCAAAACTGAACACTAAAAACTGAACACTGAACACTTATTTATGAATCTATCTTTAGAATATCTCGTAAGAGAACCCAAAATAAAACTCGAAAAAAATCCACTTTTACTCTTAATTCACGGTTACGGCAGCAATGAAGAAGATTTATTTTCATTCACTACCGAACTTCCTGACGAATATTATATCGTTTCAGTTCGTGCTCCTTACAATATGCAATACGGAAGTTACGCTTGGTATGCCATTAACTTTGATGCCGAGCAAAACAAATTTTCCGACAATGAGCAAGCCAAAACTTCTAGAGATTTAATTGCCAAATTCATTGATGAATTAAAGTCAAATTATCCAATTGATGCAAAAAACGTGACATTAATTGGTTTCAGTCAAGGAGCGATTTTAAGTTATGCTGTGGCGCTTTCGCATCCTGAAAAAATACAAAGAGTAGTAGCAATGAGTGGATATATCAATCCAGAAATTTTACAGGAAAATTATCTAAAAAATTCGTTTACTAACCTTAAAATATTCACATCCCACGGAACAGTTGACCAAGTAATTCCTGTAGAATGGGGACGAAAAGCAAAACCTTTCTTGGAGAATTTAGGAATAAACATCACCTACAAAGAATATCCAATTGGTCACGGGGTTTCTCCACAAAATTTTCAGGATTTCAAGAATTGGCTACTTTAAGGAAGTAAGCAGTGATCAGTTTTTTAGTGGTCAGTGCTCAACTGAATACTTTGAGGAAGTAAACAGTGGTCAGTTTTTTAGTGGTCAGTTAAGTACTGAATACTTTGAGGAAGTAAACAGTGATCAGTTTTTTTTAGTGGTCAGTTGAGTACTGAATACTAAAAAACTGATTACTGAACACTCTTATTTACTGAACACTCCTATTTTTGGTACAACAAAGATTGAAATGTTTCGAAAGAAACTGTTTCATCATCATTGATAAAATATTTAATTAAAACTTCTCCCCAATATTCACCGTCGCTAAAATCGGCAATAATCCAACGGTGGTTCAAGATTCGTACTTTATTGATGATGAATTTATTAGCCCCAATTTGATCTTGACCAATGTATGGATTTCCTTTAGGATTGGCATTCAAATCCATTAATTTTTCGGTTACAACCGGAATTAACTTTTCGACCTGAATCGTTTTTGTAGCATTGTCGGGATTGAAATAATTCTGTGCATTTTCATTTTTTTCCAATGAAAAATAGTTGGCATCTACTAGTTTGGCATTGGCAACTTCTAAATTTTTTTTAAATTTTATTTCCATTTTGGCAGATTTCTCTTTTTCAAAAGCCAACTCTTTGCTGAAATACATAAAAGTAAAAACATTCAAAAGCAAAATAATAATAAAGAGATAAAGTAATAAGGAGTTTTTCATTTCACGAGTATATTAAATGGTAATTTCTAAATTATCATAAGCCAAATAAACGTTATTCGGAAGTTTTTGTTGTACTACTTCGTGAAAACCCATTATGTGGCTAATATGAGTAAGATAGGCTTTTTCGGGTTTAACTTTAGCAATAAAATCCAAAGCTTCTTGCAAATTAAAATGGGTATTGTGCGGCTCTTCACGCAAAGCATTCACAACCAACACTTTCAAATTTTGCAATTTTTCTATTTCACTTTCTTCAACTGTTTTCACATCCGTCAAATAAGCAAAATCATCAATTCTGTATCCAAAAACTTGAAGTTTTCCGTGCATCACATTGATGGGAATTGCTGTTTTATTTCCAATAGCAAAAGGTTGATTATTGACTACCGCAATTGGTTTTACAGAAGGTGCGCCGGGATATTTATTTTCAGTTTGAAAAATATAATCAAATCTTTTTTTCAAGTTTTCAATAACCCTTTGATGCGCATAAATTGGAATATCGCCTTGTTTAAAAAAAAAGGGGCGAATGTCGTCTAATCCTGCTGTGTGATCGGAATGTTCGTGAGTATAGAGAATTCCATCCACTTTTTGACAATTTGATTTTAACATTTGTTGTCTAAAGTCTGGACCACAATCAATAACAAAAGAATAATTCTCCCAATGTATCCAAACGGAAACCCTAAGTCTTTTGTCCTTAAAATCAATGCTTTGACAAACAGAATGATTACTACCAATTACGGGAATTCCTTGCGAAGTACCAGTTCCTAAAAAATACAAATTCATTTTTGAACTCTTGTTAATTATTATACAAAAATAGCAATAAATCTCTGCAATTTGAAACATTTTTTACTAACTTTGCACAAAAACAGCGATTTCTTTATGAAAAGAGACACCGAAATTAAGTTGAAAGGTGACAAAGTCATCGAACAAATTCCTTCTTTAAAGGATAAAGCCCTTCGTATCAATTTGAACGAAAACATTTACGGGACTTTTTCCGAAATTGGCGCTGGACAAGAAACTGTAAGGCATTTTTTTAGAGCTGGAGGTTCGTCAGGAACCATTGCAAAAGCAATGTCAGCTTATGACAAAGATTTTAGCGATGCCGTTTATGGTGTCGAGGAAGACGGTCGTTATGTAACGGAGAGCAGACTTAGAAAAATCCTCTCGCACGAAGCAGACTTAATCGAAAAACGACTAAGTAGAAAGAAACACCCCAACAAAATCTTTTTTAGTTTTGCAAATACCGTTGCCACCATTGACTTTGCCAAGCAATTCAAAGGACACGGTTGGGTGGGTATTAAATATCAATTAGAGCCAGAAGAAGAATACAACGAGATTATTCTTCACATTCGATTTAAAGAAACCGATGTTCGTTTGCAACAAGAAACACTTGGTATTCTGGGTGTAAATCTGATTTATGGTGCCTTTTACAAATACAATAATCCAAAACATTTACTGCGTTATCTATACGATCACCTCGATAAAGACCAACTAGAAATAGACACCATCAATTTTTCAGGACCTCGTTTTGCTAATGTTGATAATCGTTTAATGAGTTTACAGTTGGTTAAAAACGGAATGACCGATGCTGTAATATTTGATCCAGAGGGTAAAAACATTCTTCCTGCAGCGATATTGTACAAAAAAAATATCCTTGCCATTCGGGGAAGCTTTCGCCCTGTCACAAAAGTAAATATGGATATGTATGAGGAATCATTAAAAATGTTTCTCAACGAACAAAAAGTGAGCCAAGAAAACACATTGGTCATCTTTGAAATTACCTTGTCTAATTTGCGTTCCGATGGTGAAATTGACGAAAAAGACTTTATGGATCGTGCACAATTGCTTTGCTCTTTGGGACAAACAGTAATGATTTCTAATTTTCAGGAATACTACAAAGTGGTCGAATATTTTGCAAAATATACCAAAGCCCGAATGGGATTGGCGATGGGTGTCAATAATTTGATAGAAATTTTTGACGAAAAATACTATCGCCATTTGAGTGGTGGAATTCTAGAAGCTTTTGGAAAGTTATTCTATCGAGATTTGAAAGTATATTTATATCCAATGCTAGACGCAAATGGTGTAATTACTACATCTGAAACATTAATAATACATCCTAGAATAAAAGAATTGTATAAGTTCTTCAAATTCAACGGAAAAGTAGTGGATATTGAGAATTATAACCCTAAAAACTTAGTGATTTTTTCACGTGAAGTGTTGAAAATGATTGGTCAATCTAAACCGGGTTGGGAAACTATGTTGCCTACTGGTGTGGCCAAAATTATTAAGAAAAAGAAATTATTCGGGTATGATCCAAACGTACTTTTGGAAGAAAATAGTTAAACTCATAATTCAAAAAAAGCCAAGAAAGTAATAAATCTTGGCTTTTTTGTTTGAAAAAACATTAATTACTTCAAAATCTGTGCTGCATAAGCTTTGGTTTTTACATCAGAAATCACATCTTCTATCATTCCGTTTTCGTCTATGATAAATGTGATTTTATTAATGCCAAAAATAAAAAGTTTCTTTAATCATTTTTGAAATAAATATCCTATTTTTGAACAACTATTTTATATTGATGTTTGTCAGATAAAGCGTCCTAATTGAGGCTGATAAGTTTATCTTGTAAGAGCTTATATAAGTTAGTGGCAAGGCTAACGAAATAAAAATAATCCAATATATAAACTGAAAGAAGAAAATAAAACATGAAAAAAATAATTGTAAGACCAGCAGCTTTAGTAAAACAAGGACAATTAACTCTTTATTCGACTTCATTGAAAGTATCGGATTTGCTGATTCAAAATTTTTATAATGTAGATACTTTAGATCCTGACGACGATAGCGACAAAGGTTATCAAAGACTATTGAACAAAGCAAGAGCAAAAAGACTTGCTGATTATATTATTAATGGACAAGAAACTAAAGATGCATTTTTGCCTACGAGTATTTTTATGGCGACACATAAAAATATAGACTTTAATCCCACTAACAATACAATTGAAATTGATATTGAGACAATTGGAGGTTTTAGTGTAGTAGATGGGCAACACAGAGTTGAAGGATTAAGAATGGCAGCAGAAAAAGATATAAGAGTTTTAGATTTTGAAGTTCCTGTAAATATTGCCATTAATCTTCCTAAAATTGCTCAAATGTGTCATTTCCTAATAGTGAACACAACTCAAAGGAGTGTGGAAAAAGGAGTTGAACAAAGAATTTACCAAAGACTTACCCAAGCATTGGAAATTGAAGACATTCCTAATTTACCAAAATGGATTTCAAAAACTATTGATAAAGGAGAAGATGATTTAGCATTAAAATATGTTGATTTTTTAAATTCTGACCCTGACAGTCCTTGGTTAAATAAGATCAAAATGGCAAATAAAGAAAGTAATGAAGGAAGTATTAACCAACAAAGTTTTGTAAAGTCAATCAAAAAATATGTTTTGGTAGCAAATAACCCAATTAGTATTCAGACCGCAGACAAGCAACACAAGATATTTTTGAATTATTGGAAAGCAATTACAAATATTTTAGGAGTTGAAGAACCTACAGTTTTATTTAAATATAATGGTGTAGAATTGTTCTGTAAATTTTCTGTTCCTTTCTTTAACAAAATGATAAATATGCCTGACTTCAAAGTATCAACTATGCAAAGCATTTTAGAACAAGCATTTGAAGAAGTTGAAGGAGATTACGCAGGTGTCGGTCATACAGATTTTTGGACAAAAGCTAGTACTGCAAGTTTTTTAAATTCTGGGGCTTTGGCAGTTATTAATACTGAAATGATAAAAGCATTACACAAAACAAATTTCAAAAGAGACATTGAAATATGAAAATTGAAAAGCTTACTCCTAAACCAGTTGACAAAGTTCAATTTAAACTTAGCTCATTCAAGTCAGTTCCTCAAGTCAACGGCTGTTACATTTTAGCAACTTTTGAAAACCATATTTTATACATTGGTTTGGCGACAAATTTGAACAATAGATTTAAGCAACATTTAGAAACTTCTGAAAAGACAAATCCAACTTCTGACGGGAAAGCGATTTGGTTTTACTTTAAATCATTTGACTCGAAAAACTTACCAAAACTTGAACGGACTTGGCTAAATCAATTTAAAAATATTCACGGAAAACTTCCTATTTTAAACAAAGTAAATTCCCCTATAAGTTGATAAGAAAAACATTGTAGATAAAAGTCCAGCCCCTAACAGCGACTAAAAAATGATTTAGGCAATTAGTTAAATAAAAAATTGATTTTGTATTTGGGATAATTGGACAAATCCGAAAATAGGGTTTAATTAAGTCCCAAACACGCTATAGATGTAAAACGACAACACATTTTGAGAAAATAAACCAATCTATTATGAATTTAATTGAAATAATCGAACCCGCAGTTTTAATCAGAATAAGTAAAGCTTTTGGTTCAAAAATGAGCGAAAATGAACTATATAATTCATCCCGTGGGCGATGGAAATTAAATCCATCTATTGCAAAAAAAGCAGATTTCGCTATTGTAATCCACAAAGGAATTATAAAAGAAGTTTATGAAATTTCAGATTGGCAACCTGCTACAAAAGATTCGGGATTAAATATTTCTGGAGACTACTCTGGACGTTATGAATTCATTGGAAAACTCGCAGCAGATGAAATTAGAAAGAAATATAAACGTGAATCAGTAAAGCATTACTTTAAAAGAGGAAATTCAAATCCTATTAACTATATTAATATTAAACAAAATGGACTAAAATAGTAATTAGTTGTAATTGTTTTTACGGTAATTTCTCAAAAACGCCAAGAAAAATTCATTTTCTTGGCGTTATATTATTATCTGAACTAGTAATTACTTCAAAATCTGTGCTGCATGAGCTTTAGTTTTTACATCGGAAATCACATCTTCTATCATTCCGTTTTCGTCAATAACAAAAGTGGTTCTGTGGATGCCGTCATACTCTTTACCCATAAACTTTTTGGGCCCCCAAACTCCAAAGGCTTGAATCACTGATTTATCCTCGTCTGCCAATAATGGAAATGGAAAATCGTATTTTTCTTTGAACTTAGCTTGCGCTTTGGCAGCATCTGCACTAACTCCTAAAAGCGCATAATTGTTGGCTTGAAAACGTTCGAAATTATCTCTTAAATCACAAGCTTCGGCGGTACAACCCGGCGTGTTCGCTTTTGGATAGAAGAAAACTACTAATTTTTTTCCTTTATAATCGGTTAAGGTGTGAGAATTTCCGTCTTGGTCAAGTCCTGAAAAGTGGGGTGCTTGGTCGCCTTTTTTTAGTGTTGTCATTTTTAAAGTTAGAAGTTAGAAGTTAGAAGTTTGAGGTTTTAAATTTGGTAATGAATTTGATATTGTCATTGTCATTATTATTGATATTGCCATTGTTATTGAAATTGATTTTTGCCATTGCCATTGAAATTTCTTTTCTTTACGATTCAAAATTAATCAAAAATGACCAAACAAGAACGGGTAACGTTTGTTATAAATACGTTAAAAGAATTGTATCCAGAAATTCCAATTCCTTTGAACCACAAAGATCCTTATACGCTGTTGATAGCAGTTTTGCTTTCGGCGCAATGCACGGATGTTCGGGTGAATCAGATTACGCCTTTGCTTTTTGCGAAAGCGGACAATCCGTATGATATGATAAAAATGTCTATCGAAGAAATCAAGGAAATCATTCGACCTTGTGGACTATCACCAATGAAATCGAAAGGAATTCACGGTTTGTCGCATATTTTGATTGATAAACATGGTGGTGAAGTACCTCAAAGTTTTGAATTTCTAGAAGAATTGCCAGCAGTGGGACATAAAACAGCGAGCGTTGTGATGTCGCAAGCTTTTGGAGTTCCTGCTTTTCCTGTGGATACGCACATACACCGATTGATGTATCGATGGAATTTATCGAATGGAAAAAATGTTGTCCAAACCGAAAAAGATGCCAAACGACTTTTTCCAGAGGAAACTTGGAACGATTTACACCTGCAAATGATTTGGTACGGACGCGAATATTCTCCAGCTCGCGGTTGGGATTTAGAAGAAGATATCATTACCAAAACTGTTGGAAAGAAATCTGTTTTGAATGAATACCGTAAAAAAACGTCCCGATAATTTCGGGACGTTCTCTTAGTTAGCTATAATTTCGAAACTTTTACTATTTACTTTAATTACGTTTAACGCTTTGGAGTAATTTAATAAAAAAGAAATCGTTTCTTTTTCTGGTTTCATTGAATTGGTAACTAATTTTTTTTGAGAGTAAATTTTTGCCATAAAGAAATAAATTTAATGATTTCTTATTAAAACGCTAAAATTTACATAATAGTATCAATTCGTTAAAATTATTTGATGTTTGTCAATAACTTTTCGCATATTCATCAATGCATATCGCATTCTACCCAAGGCTGTATTGATGCTAACTCCCGTCAATTCCGAGATTTCCTTAAAACTCATATCTTGATACATTCGCATAATCAAAACTTCTTTTTGGTCGGCTGGAAGTTCCTCGATTAGTTTTCGTAAATCAACTTCAACTTGCTCTTGAATAATCTTGTTTTCGATTGTAGGCGAATTATCGGACATAATAGAAAAAATAGAAAATTCCTCAGTTTCTCTAAACATTGGCATTTTTTTGTTTTTTCGGAAATGGTCAATGATGAGATTGTGTGCAATTCGCATTACCCAAGGCAAGAATTTACCTTCTTCGTTATACGATTTTGACTTTAAAGTTTTAATAACTTTAATAAAAGTGTCTTGAAAAATATCATTTGATACATCTCTATCGGATATTTTTGAATAAATAAACCCAAAAATTTTAGATTGATGCCTGTTGATTAATATTGTTAAAGCATTTTCGTCGCCTTCAACATAATTGTGAACCAATAAAGAATCGGAGATTTGAATATTAGCCATAGTAATACATTTTTAGTTTCTTAAGAAAATGATGAAATTTATCTAAAAAGTAATGCTGTAAATAGGCTAATTGTTTTTGAGTATTAATAGAATTGTCAAATTTAACTAATAATTATCTTAAGAAACAAATAAAAATGTTAAAAATAATTTTGATCTAAATATAAACAAGTAATTTACTCCCATTTTTATGGATAAATTCTTTTGAAACAAGTTGTGTCAAAAGGAATATTTCGCTTAATGCTTATAAAATATCAAATTACTTTCTAAAGTTTTATAAGTTGTAATTACCCAAATTTCATTTTAGCGAAAATTTAGGATTTTGTGGCCAATTGAAGTCTTTTTTAAGTTGCATAGCTGTGCTAAAGAACGAAAAAAAAGGTAAAAAGTGGGTGCAAAAGACAAATTTTTTAGCAAATGGAAAAAATTTAAATCACTTCCATACTAAAAATAAATAAATCAAGCAAGCAGTTTTTTAATAAAAACTAACAACCAATTAATGAAAAAGTCCCAATATCTTTTACTTCTAAAAAATTTCCTTTATATTTACTCCGTTAAAAACCGAAAAGTTAACCTTTAAATATAACTATTATGGCAAAAAGTCAAGACGCAAAAAAAACCGTAAAAAAAGAACCTCTTAAAACCGCAAAAGAAAAGAAAGAAGAAAAAAGAGAAAAGAAAAACAATCCAAAAAGAGATTAGTTTCTAGAATTAAAAAAACAAATTACCGAATTTAAGTTAAGTATTTTTTGTTAATTCTATTTGGATAATCAAATTTGATTTATATATTTGTCAAATGAAAACAAATTTGAACAATACTTGGTGGTGGAACAATTTACGTCAAACATCGTGAACAAAGCACCTATAGTATAAACTATCAATATAAAAGGCTTGTCATCACGACAAGCCTTTTTTTGTTCCCCACCCCAACCCTCCCCAAGGGGAGGGAGACGAGATCAAAAAATTAATAACTAAAATAATAATAATTAAAACCCTATTTACCCCAATAGGCACTCCCCTCCTTTGGAGGGGCTGGGGGAGGAAATTATGATGACCTATACATTACAAACCAATTACAAGCAAATTCTCGCCGATACAATTACTCCGGTTAGTGTTTATCTGAAAATTAGAGATCAATTTCCGAATAGTTTGCTATTGGAAAGTAGCGATTATCACGGCAACGACAACAGTTTTTCCTATATCTGTTGCAACCCGATAGCTTCCATAAAAATCGAAAACGAAACTATTATCAAGACTTTTCCCGACGGAAGCTCTGAAATACTTCCGATAGAGGCAAAAACCGATATTCCGCAAGTAATTCAGGAATTTTCATGTCAATTCCAGTCCGAGAAAAACGATTTTAAATTCATTAACAACGGATTGTTTGGATACATTTCGTACGATGCTGTTCGTTATTTCGAAAAAGTAACCATCGCCAAAAAAGACGAAGAAACGACTATTCCGGATGTGTACTACGCCGTTTACCAAAATATCATTGCCATCAATCATTTCAAAAATGAAGCTTATATTTTCTGTCACAGTTTGGACGGTAAAAACAACATTTCAGAAATCGAACAATTATTGCAATCCCGAAATATTGCTTCCTATAAATTTACCAGATACGGCGAAGGTAGTTCCAATTTAACCGACCAAGAATTCAAACAAAATGTAGCTTTAGCCAAAAAACATTGTCACAGAGGCGATGTGTTTCAATTGGTTTTGTCCCGAAGATTTACCCAAGGTTTCAAAGGCGACGAATTCAATGTGTACAGAGCTTTGAGAAGCATCAACCCTTCCCCTTACCTATTCTTTTTTGATTATGGCGATTTCAAAATATTTGGTTCTTCTCCAGAAGCCCAAATTATAGTCAAAAATCGCAAAGCTGAAATTCACCCCATCGCTGGAACTTTCAGACGAACTGGTGATGACGAAAAAGATGCAGTTTTAGCCAAAAATCTATCCGAAGACAAAAAAGAAAATAGTGAACACGTAATGTTGGTCGATTTGGCAAGAAACGATTTGAGCCGTCACGGACACGGTGTGCAGGTGGAAAAATATAGAGAAGTTCAGTTTTTCTCGCACGTCATTCATTTGGTTTCAAAAGTAACAGGACATTTACACGAAAAAGCAACCACGATGCAAGTCGTAGCCGATACTTTTCCAGCCGGAACATTAAGCGGAGCGCCAAAACACAGAGCGATGCAATTAATTGAAGATTACGAAAAAACAAATCGTAATTTCTACGGCGGTGCCATTGGTTTTATGGACTTTGAAGGCAACTTCAATCATGCCATTATGATTCGAACTTTCTTGAGTAAAAATCACCAATTACATTCTCAAGCTGGCGCCGGAATTGTAGCAGATTCAAGCGAAGAAAGCGAAATGCAAGAGGTTTATAATAAATTATTGGCGCTGAATAAAGCGTTGGATTTGGCAGAAACAATTTAAAAAAGTAATCAGTATTCAGTTTTTAGTGTTCAGTAGCAACAGCAAGAACCTAAAACTTTAAATAAAAATAAGATGAAAAAAATACTAGTCATAGACAATTACGATAGTTTCACTTACAATTTGGTGCATTATCTGGAAGATTTAAATTGTGAAGTTACCGTTTACCGAAACGATGAATTTGATATTGACGAAATTGGTCATTTCGATAAAATAGTACTTTCACCAGGCCCAGGAATTCCTGACGAAGCGGGTTTGTTGAAAGCTGTAATAGCTAAATATGCGCCAACAAAAAGTATTCTTGGCGTTTGCCTTGGACAACAAGCCATAGGAGAAGTTTTTGGGGGAACGCTTTCAAACTTGGATAAAGTGTATCACGGCGTTTCCTCAATGGTAAAAACATCGGTTGATGATGAACTTTTGTTTGAAGGTTTAGGAAACGAATTCGAAGTGGGACGTTACCATTCATGGGTGGTCGATGCCGATTTACCTGAAGTTTTAGAAGCCACTTCATTCGACGAAAACGGTCAAGTAATGTCTTTACGTCACAAATCATTTGATGTTCGTGGCGTGCAGTTTCACCCAGAAAGTGTGTTGACACCAAACGGAAAGAAGATTTTAGAAAACTGGCTTAAAAATTAGTGGTCAGTTCTCAGTGTCTTGTGGTCAGTCTATGTTATTAAGAAATTATAATATTTTTATAAGTATATGATTTTTAATTATTTATAAAATTAAAAATTAAAAAATCGGATATTTTGATGTATAAAAAATCAAAAAAATAGTTTTTATGATTTTGTTACAATCAAAAAAGCGGTTTTAAAGATTTTGTTTGGGGAGGTAATGTTTTTTGAGAAAGCCCCCCAACTACCGAAGGGAATGAAAATCTTTATAAAAAAACTTTGTGACTTAGTGCCTTAGTGGCAAAAAACAATAAAAATGAAAACAATATTAAACAGACTCATCAATCACGAACAACTTTCGAAAGAGGAAGCCAAAAACGTATTGGTCAATATTTCCAACGGAAGTTATAATCCAAGCCAAATTGCTGCTTTTCTTACCGTTTATATGATGCGAAGTATTAGCATTGATGAACTTTCGGGTTTTCGAGAAGCTTTGTTAGAATTGTGTGTTCGGGTGAATTTGTCCGCCTACAACACTATTGATTTATGCGGAACAGGTGGTGACGGGAAAGACACTTTTAATATATCCACTTTAGCCTCCTTTGTGGCTGCTGGAGCGGGAATAAAAGTAGCAAAACACGGCAATTATGGCGTTTCATCTATTTCGGGTTCTAGCAATGTGATGGAAAAGTTGGGAGTGAAATTCAGTAATGATACTAATTTCTTGGAAAAATGTATCGATCAAGCTGGCATTTGTATTTTACACGCGCCGTTATTCCATCCTGCAATGAAAAACGTTGGGCCTATTCGAAAAGAATTGGGCGTAAGAACTTTTTTCAATATGTTGGGACCAATGATCAATCCATCGTTTCCTAAAAACCAATTGGTTGGTGTTTACAATCTCGAATTGGCTAGAAAATATGCATACTTGTATCAAAATACAGATCTAAATTACACTATTTTACATTCATTGGATGGTTACGATGAAGTGTCTTTGACTTGCCCAACGAAAACCATTACAAAAAGTATGGAAGGAGTCTTAAAACCAGAAGATTTTGGTCTTCGACAACTATTGCAAAGTGAAATTGAAGGCGGAAAAACCATCGAGGAATCGGCAGCAATGTTTATAAATATCATTTCTGGAAAAGGAACCGAAGCTCAAAATAATGTGGTGTGTGCTAATGCTGCAATGGCAATATCAACAGTGAATGGTGGTTCTCCGTTAGAAAGTTTTCAAGTGGCAAAAGAAAGTTTGCTTTCTGGAAAAGGATTGGCAAGTTTGAATAAATTACAAGAATTAAGTAGATAAATAGTTTCAAGTTTTCTTTGTTTCAAGTTTCAAGTTGTTGGAACGTTTTGAAACTTAAAACTTGAAACCTGAAACAAAATAAAAATGAACATTCTAGATAAAATAATAATCGACAAAAGAAGAGAAGTCATTCTCAAAAAATCAATTATTCCGGTTTCGCAATTGGAAGCTTCGGTTTTCTTTGGAAAAAAGACCATTTCTTTAAGTCAGAATTTGCAACAGAGTAACTCTGGAATAATCGCTGAACACAAACGTCGTTCGCCTTCCAAAGCAGAAATTAATTATAGTTTCACGGTAGAAGAAGTAGTCAAAGGGTATGAAAATGCTGGCGCTTGCGGAATTTCAGTTTTGACGGATGGAAAATATTTTGGTGGTTCATTAGACGATTTGCTTTTAGCAAGAGCCTCTGTAGATATTCCGTTATTGCGAAAAGAATTCATTGTTGACGAATACCAAATAGTAGAAGCAAAAGCGTATGGAGCCGATTTGATTCTCCTGATTGCAGCGGTTCTAACTCGCGAGGAAATTAAATCCTTGTCTGAATTTGCAAAAGGTTTAGGATTAGAAGTTTTATTGGAAGTTCACAATCTGGAAGAACTAGAAAAATCAATAATGCCAACATTAGATATGATTGGTGTAAACAACAGAAACCTAAAAACTTTCGAAGTGAGTTTGGATTTCAGCAAACAATTAGCAGACCAAATTCCAAATGATTTCGTAAAAGTTTCCGAAAGTGGTATTTCGTCAATTGAAGCCATTAACGAACTAAAACCTTTTGGTTACAAAGGATTTTTGATTGGAGAAAACTTTATGAAAACAGAAAATGCTGGTCAAGCGGCAACGGAATTTATTTCTAGATTATAACCAACCAAGCCTGACAGGGTTCAAAACCCTGTCAGGCTTAATAGAACAACGATATGAAACTCAAAATCTGCGGAATGAAATACCCCGAAAACATACTCGAAGTAGGCGCACTACTACCCGATTATATGGGCTTTATATTCTGGGAGAAATCGGCACGTTATTTTGATGGAGAAATTCCAAATTTACCCAAATCCATCAAAAAAGTGGGGGTTTTTGTCAATGCTTCTTTGGATGAAATTCTGGAGAAAATTCAAAAATACGATTTACAAGCTGTTCAATTACACGGTCATGAATCAGTTGAATTTTGCGAATCTTTGAAAAAAAATATACCAAACCTGATAGATGTCATAAAAGTATTTCCAATTTTAGATACCTTTGACTTTGCAATATTAAAATCCTACGAAAATGTGTGTGATTTTTTCCTTTTTGATACCAAAGGAAAATTGCCAGGAGGTAACGGAACCACTTTCGATTGGAAAGTATTAGAAAAGTATCCGTCAACGAAACCCTTTTTCTTGAGTGGTGGAATAGGAATAGCCGAATTGGGAGACGTTAAACAAGTATTAAAAACCAATTTACCCATTTATGCCATCGATATAAATAGTAAATTTGAAGTCGAACCTGGATTAAAAAATATAGAATTATTATCTAGTTTTAAGAATAACTTGAAACTTTAAACTTTAAACTAAATGAGTTACAACGTCAACGAAAAAGGCTATTACGGAGAATTTGGAGGAGCATACATTCCTGAAATGTTATATCCCAATGTGGAAGAATTACGCCAACAGTATCTTAAGGTTACTGCAGAGCCTGAATTTCAAGAAGAATTCAATGCTTTGTTAAAAGATTATGTAGGTCGTCCTACTCCTCTTTATTTTGCATCCCGTTTATCTGAAAAATACAATACCAAAATCTATCTCAAAAGAGAAGATTTGTGTCATACTGGCGCACATAAAATCAACAATACCATTGGGCAAATTTTATTGGCAAAACGATTGGGCAAAACCAGAATCATTGCTGAAACTGGAGCGGGTCAACATGGTGTTGCTACAGCCACTGTTTGCGCCCTGATGGGATTGCAATGCATTGTGTATATGGGTGAAATCGACATCAAACGTCAAGCTCCCAATGTGGCTCGAATGAAAATGTTGGGAGCAGAAGTTCGTCCTGCACTTTCTGGTTCACGGACATTAAAAGATGCCACAAACGAGGCCATTAGGGATTGGATTAATAATCCTGTTGACACCTATTATATCATTGGCTCCGTAGTGGGACCACATCCTTATCCGGATATGGTGGCGCGTTTTCAGAGTGTTATTTCTAAGGAAATTAAATGGCAATTATTAGAAAAAGAAGGTCGTGAAAATCCTGATTACTTGATTGCTTGCGTGGGAGGAGGAAGTAATGCTGCAGGAACTTTTTATGATTTTTTAGATGATGAAAGTGTGAACATAATTGCTGTTGAAGCAGCAGGTTTAGGAGTAGATTCTGGTGAAAGCGCAGCTACTTCAGCTTTAGGCAAAATTGGTGTCATTCACGGAAGTAAAACCTTATTGATGCAATCTTTAGACGGACAAATTACCGAACCCTATTCGATTTCGGCTGGTTTAGATTACCCAGGAGTGGGCCCAATGCACGCTAATTTATTTGCAACAGGAAGAGCCCAATTTATATCAATTACTGATGAACAAGCGATGCAATGGGGTTTGAAATTATCCCAAATGGAAGGCTTAATTCCAGCCATTGAAAGTGCACACGCATTTGCTGTTTTGGACGAAAAAAAATTCAAACCTACCGATATCGTTGTGATCAATTTATCCGGTCGTGGCGACAAAGATTTGAATTCTTATATTGATTATTTTAAATTATAATGAACAAAAAATAGAAGACAATGATAAAATTATTCACCTACGGTACTTTACAACACGATGATGTTCAGGAAAACCTTTTTGGAAGAACGTTAATAGGAACACCTGAAAAATTAATTGGATATATATTGAAAAGAATTCAAATTGAAGAAGAATTTGGAATTGTTCATTATCCTGTGATTGTGGAAACTAAAATCGAAACGGATTTCATTGATGGAATCGTATTTGAAGTTACAGAAAAAGAGCTAAATCAAGCCGATTTATACGAAGGAATAAACTACAAACGTGTCGAAGTTCTATTGCATTCTAGCCAAAAAGCATGGGCCTACAGTGCAGCAAATTTGACACATTATTAAAGAGTTATTTGAAATTTCTAAACCTCATCATAGGGCAACTAAACAAATAAGAATGAACAGAATAAACCAGAAATTACAAGAAACAAAAAAAATACTATCCATCTATTTTTCGGCTGGATATCCCAATTTGAACGATACGGTACAAATCATCCAAGATTTAGAAAAAAACGGAGTCGATATGATTGAAATCGGGTTGCCATTCAGCGATCCACTGGCCGATGGACCAACCATTCAAGAAAGTTCAACTCAAGCCTTGCACAACGGAATGACAACACAAGTTTTGTTTGACCAACTCAAAGACATCAGAAAAACAGTTGCGATTCCTCTAGTAATTATGGGGTATTTCAATCCCATGTTGCAATATGGAATTGAAAATTTTTGCCAGAAATGTGCCGAAATTGGTATCGACGGCTTAATTATTCCAGACCTTCCCGTTGATGTTTATGCCGAAGAATACAAAGCCACTTTCGAGAAATACGGACTCAAAAACATCTTCCTGATTACGCCACAAACATCAGACTCGCGCATTCATTTTATAGACAGCGTATCTGACGGATTTATTTATATGGTAAGCTCGGCGAGTGTTACAGGTTCGCAATCTGGTTTTGGAAGCGTTCAAGAAAACTATTTCAAACGCATTGCCGATATGAACTTGAAAAATCCTCAAATCATTGGTTTTGGAATTAGTAATAAGGAAACTTTTAATCAAGCGACACAATTTGCCAAAGGAGCGATTATAGGAAGTGCTTTTATCAAAAACCTGACAGAAAATGGCGTTGAAAGTATTGGGGATTTTGTGGGAGGGATTCGATAAAAGATATTTCTATATGAAAAGTAAACGGCGGTTAAAAGTATTTTAAATGCCGTTTTTTTTATTTAAAAAATACTAATTTTAAAATAACTATAAGATTATTTTTATATATTCGAAGAACCATAAAACTAAATAAACGTTTGTCGATCTAATTCAATATGGGCGAAAGTACAAAATTTTATTTCGCCTATCAATGTGTTATGCGAAAGTAGTTATGAGTGTGCCAAAAAATCATCATATAATCTCAAAAGTTCATCTCAAGAATTTCTTCAATAGAAGTACAGGTAAAATCTATGTCTATGATAAATTTCAGAAGAACATATTCTTTAAATCTACATTGAAGTCTCTTTTTAGTGAAGAGTACTCCAACTCAAGATTCTCAGATGAGGCAATTGATCACGAAACATTAGAAAGAGAGTTAAATGATTTTTTTGAAAAAGACTTTGCAAAAAACGTTTCAATAATTCAACACTTCATTTCTAATAACAATTTCAACGGAAAAATTATCAACGCTTTACTCTATTTCGCTAAGTATGGTATTATTGCAGAAATGAGAACGCCAAAGCATAAAAAAGAAGTGGATGAAGCTGTTTTTGGGTCATTAAAAGGTTTAAGTGAAATGTTTGCGCCAGAATTGAAAGCTGAATTTGAAAAGTCTACAGAATTCCAAAACCATGTAAAATATAGTAATTTGACTAGCTACTTAGAAATTGCAGATGAAGTTTTGGTCAAGATGGGAAATTTGAGGTACGAAATTTTAGTCGCTGATCAACTTAATTATTTTTTTATTCCGGATTTTGGAGCAGCGACTCAAAGAGATAAAATAAATGAATACTTTAATTCAGACATAAAAGAGATTGCTTACATCGGTTTAGCTTTAACAAGTAAGATTTACGTTAATTTTTATTCAACAAAACTTTATAAAAATAGAACTATACCACCATCGTCAATTATTTATTGCGACTTCAACGCTGTAGAATACTACAATCGCTTAAATCTACGATACTGTCAAAGCAAAGTGGCGTCTGAAAATGAAGAGTATTTAAAAGGCTTTGTTGAAAGAAATTCTACCATCGTATAACAGAGTCCTCTCCCTAGCTAGCGCGAGCGCAATGTCATTAAGTTAAGGAATTATTATATTGCATCTTTCTGATTTTTAAGCACTAAAGGTCTTGTTCTATTTCTGTATTTTCCAACATCACGCTTA
>JAYVIK010000253.1:0-8263 GCA_043770265.1 Flavobacterium sp.
AGCGTCACATAAAAAAGAAACCGAAGCCGATGTAAAAGCAGCCGAAAAAATGGCAAAGCTTTTTGACGAAATCAAAAAAGACAATCCCGACAATTCTCCCGAATTTATTCACGGATTGAATGTATTTCTTTCCCGTTTGTTGTTTTGCTACTTTGCCGAAGATACAGGGATTTTCGAAAAGAATTTGTTTACCCATTCCATTAAAAACCACACCCAAACAGACGGTAGCGATTTAAGTCCGTATCTCGATAAAATGTTTGAAGTAATGAATACAGGACCAAGCAATCGAAACAATCTACCCGTTTATTTGGATGCTTTTCCGTATGTAAACGGTGGTTTGTTCAAAACTCCATTAAAAGCACCCATTTTTACACGCCGTAGCCGACAAGCAGTTTTGGACAGTGGCGAACAAAACTGGGCAGCCATAAATCCCGATATTTTTGGTTCGATGATTCAGGCAGTTATCACACCCGAACACCGTGGCGGTTTAGGAATGCATTACACTAGCGTGCCTAATATTATGAAAGTAATAGAGCCTTTGTTTTTAAATGATTTATATGCAGCATTCGAAAACGCCAAAGGCAACAAAAATAAGCTCGAAGCATTACTAAAAAGAATCTGGAACATCAAACTATTTGATCCTGCTTGTGGTAGCGGAAATTTTTTGATTATTGCCTACAAAGAATTACGAAAACTGGAAATGCTAATCTTCAAGGAAATTGATACGGCGAATAAAACCTACACTAATCAATATTCCGGCATATCTTTAAACCATTTTTATGGGATAGAATTAGACGATTTTGCCCACGAAATCGCCATACTCTCGCTTTGGTTGGCAGAACACCAAATGAATCAGGAATTCTTCAAAGCTTTTGGTAGAACAAAACCGGCGCTGCCATTACAACAAACAGGATCTATTGTTCACGGAAACGCTACTAGATTGGATTGGGAAACCGTTTGCCCTAAAAATGAAGGTGATGAGATTTATATTTTGGGGAATCCACCGTATTTGGGTCAAAAAAAACAATCTTTAGATCAAAAAGAAGATTTAAAATTAATATTTTCAAAGTTTAAAACAAATTATAAGACACTTGATTATATTAGTTGTTGGTTTATTAAAGGGGCTGAATATATTGATGATAAATCAAGTTTTGCTTTTGTAACTACTAACTCTGTTTCTCAAGGCAGTCATATTTCATTATTGTGGTCAAGTGTTTTGAACGAAAATGAAAATGAAATATTTTTTGCTAATAAAGATTTTCCTTGGAGTAACAATGCAAAAAAATCAGCAGCAGTAATTTGCTCTATAATTGGCGTTAGAAAAAGCAATAAAAAACCAAAATATCTTTTTATAAATAATATTGTCCATTGTGTAAATAACATTAGTCCTTATTTATCGAATGAAGCAAATATAATAGTTAAAAAACGCGCCAATGTATTAAGTCAAATACCAAAAATGGTTTCAGGTAATATGGCTTTAGATAGTGGATTTTTATTATTAACAGATATGGAAAAGGATAGTTTATTATCAGATTATCCTAATTCTAAAAAATTTATAAGAGAAACAACTGGAGGTTATGAATTTATAAACGGGTTAACAAGATGGTGTTTATGGATAGAAGATAAAGATTTAAATGAAGCTTTAACAATAAAAACTATTGAAGAGCGTATTGAAAAATGTAAAAATTTTCGTTTAAATGGTGGCGAAGTCGCTAGAACTTTATCTAGCAGATCACATCAATTTAGATATAGACATACACCAAATAGGTCACAAATTATAATTCCACTTACATCATCAATTAGAAGAGAGTATATTCCAATTGGTTTTATTGATAAAAACATAGTTATTCAACAAAGTGCTCAAGCAATTTATGATGCTGAATTATATGTCTTTTCTTTATTGACTTCTGAAATGCATATGACTTGGGTAAGAGCAGTTGCAGGTAAATTGAAACTTGACTATAGCTATTCAGTTTCAATTTGCTACAATACTTTCCCATTCCCTCCCATTTATCAATCTCAAAAAGAAGAGTTAGAGCAATGTGTGTTTAGGATTCTTGAAGAACGAGAAAACCACAGCGAAAAAACATTAGCGCAAATGTACGACCCAGACAAAATGCCCGAGGGTTTGCGTGAAGCACATAGATTGAATGATTTGGCAGTAGAGCGTTGTTACCGTTCTAAACCTTTTGAAAGCGATGAAGAACGATTGGAATACCTTTTCAAATTGTATGAAAAGATGATAGCAGAGGAAAAAGAAAAAGGAACTTTGTTTGAAACGGAGAAGAAAGCTAAAAAAATAAAACAACAACTATAAATATTAATAGATGAACTCTGATTTATTTGACCATTTAAAAGCTTTCAACACAAACCCTTATTTATTTATAGGTTCTGGTTTTTCGCGTAGATATTTAAATTTACCCACTTGGGAAGAACTGCTATCTAATTTTTTTTCAGTTTCTACAATTGAAGGAGATTTTGAGTATTATAAATCTAAATGTAATGGAAACCTACCATTATTAGCTACTAATTTATCAAATGAATTTCACGAAATTTGGTGGAAAAAAAATGAATATATTGATAGTCGTAATGTTTTTAAAAGTTTAGCCAGCGAACATATTAATCTTCCTTTAAAAATAGAAATTTCCAATTATATCAAATCTATACAAAAAAATTCAACTAGATATGATAAAGAAATGGAACTGCTAAGGACAAGTGTTATTGATGGGATTATAACAACTAATTGGGACAATTTTTTAGATGATAATTTTAATGAGTTCAACATATATATTGGTCAGCAAGAACTTTTATTTTCGGAAGCAATTTCTATTGGAGAAATTTATAAAATTCACGGTTGCATTTCTCGACCAGAAACGTTAATTCTAACAGAGGAAGATTATTTAGATTTTAATTCTAAAAACGCATATTTAGCAGCAAAATTATTGACAATATTTGTTGAACATCCAATTATTTTTATCGGTTATTCTTTGTCTGATAACAATATTCAACAAATAATTGATTCAATTGTAAAGTGTGTAGATCCAAAAAATTTAGATAAATTAAAAAACAGACTAATATTTGTTGAATGGAAAGAAAATAGTGATTTTGAAATCAAGGATAGTAGTATTAAATTACCTGATAATAAAGTTTTGCCAATTAAACTGATTATTACAGATTCTTTTGAACCAATTTTCGAAACTCTTTCTACATTAAAAAGACAAATCCCTATAAAAATATTAAGAAAACTCAAAAATTCTGTTGTGGAGTTTGTCAAATCAAATAACCCGACCTCTAAAGTTTTTGTTACAGATATAGATTCAATAAATGATGATACCCTGATTGAATATGCAATTGGCGTTGGTGTAGCAACTCAATTATTGTCAACACAAGGGTATAAATCAATTGAAACAATTGATATTATTGAAGATATTCTCAATGACAATAAAAATTATGATGCCAAACTTCTTGTTGAAAATACTTTTCCTAAAATCTTCAAAGGAAATGGGTTTATCCCAATTTATAAATATTTAAAAGCTGAAAAATTATTAACTAAAACGGGAACTTTAAAAGCAAAAAATAAATTTGAGTTAAAGAAAAACACACCAACTTGTTTCTTGCCCCCAGCAAATTACTTAAAAAAACAACCTGAAATTAGACGTAATCATAAAGATGTTAATTCAATAGCAAAGACTTTTGATATGTCTCATTCACTTAATTATATTCCGTTATTAGATTTAAAAACAATTAATTTAACACAGCTTCAAAATTTTTTGAGAAGCTGCTTAAAAGATGAAATAACAAAAAAGTCTTCAAATTTCAGAAAATTGGTCTGTTTATATGATTATTTAAAATATGGTATAGAATCATAAGTAATCACAGAACAACTGGAATGTTTGTTCAACTTAGTTAAAAAAAAAAAAAAAAAAATGAAATTCGTGTAAAATGACAAATCCAGAATTAATAGAACTTATAGACGAGTTGAGAGCTTTGCCCAAAGAAAACGAATGGGTAGAGTTCAAAACAGGGAACGTAACCACAAATGACAAATTAGGACAATACATATCAGGTTTGTCAAATGCGGCTTGTATTGCAAATCAAGCGTTTGCCTATTTGGTATTTGGAATTAATGATGAAACTCATCAGGCGGTAGGAACCAATTTTAATTTCAAGAATCGTAAAGAAGGAAACGAAGAATTAGAGTTATGGATAAGACGGTTTTTAAGTCCTTCGATAAAATTTGACCATTTTGTATGTGATTATGGTACAAATCATCTGGAAATATTTAGAATTCCGGCGGCAACTGGCGAACCTACCAATTTCAAAAACTACCCTTACATCCGTTTTGATAGCAGCTTAACCGATTTAAAAAAATATCCCCATTTCTTGAGAGCCATTTATAACTCTCAAACAGATTGGTCTGCTCAAATTGTCGAGAAAGCAAATCTTGATAATTTAGACCAAAAAGCAATTAAACTCGCTAGAGAAAAATACAAGGAAAAAAACACCAATGCTACTTTCTATGATGAAATTGACAATTGGACGGATAAAACATTTCTGGATAAACTGAAAATTACAATTGATGGTAAAATCACCAATACAGCAATCATTTTATTAGGAAAACCTGAATCGGCTCATTTCATTTCGCCTGCGGTGTCGCAAATAACTTGGAAACTCGATACCGAAGAGAAAGCCTACGAACACTTTGGAATGCCTTTGTTTTCTGAAATAAATGCAATTTTATCCAAAATAAGGAACGTAAAATACAAATTCTTTCCGGACAACCAATTAGTGGCTACCGAGGTAATGAAATATGATTCCGAAGTAATATTAGAAGCCTTAAACAATTGTATTGCACATCAGGATTACAGCAGACATTCCCGTATTTTATTGACCGAACAAATCAATAAATTAATTTTTAGCAGTGAAGGAAGTTTCTTCGAGGGTACTGCCGAGGATTATACAGCAGGAGACAAAACACCAAAAAAATACCGTAACAAATGGTTAGCCGAAGCAATGGTAAACCTAAATATGATAGACAGTTTAGGATATGGTATTCATAAAATGTATAAAAGCCAACGCAAAAGATATTTTCCTTTGCCGGATTATACAAAATCAACCAGAGACAATGTGGTTTTAGAGATTTACGGACATACTATAGACGAAAATTACTCAAAACTGCTAATCGAGAAAAAGGATGATTTAAGCCTTACCGAAGTAATATTGTTAGACAAGGTGCAGAAAAATTTAGTAATCAATGACGATGCAGCCAAACTATTGAAAAACAAGAAGCTTATTGAGGGCAGAAAACCAAACTATTATATTTCTGCTTCAATTGCAGAACTGACAGGACAAAAAGCCAGTTATACTAAAAATAAAGGGTTAGACAAAGATGTTTATAAAGGTTTTATTATTCAGCATATAAAAAATCACGGCTTTGCAACACGTGAAGAGATTAACACATTATTATTTGCAAATTTGCCCGATTATAAAAATGAAAAGCAAAGAATAATTTATATCAATAATTTAATTCAAGAAATGGCTGGTGCTACAATTGAAAATATTGGAAGTAGAATAAAATCGAAATGGGTTATGATCAAAAATATTAAATAAATAATACTTTTATTAAATAAAAATATTAAATAAAACAACTCAAAAAACACGTAAAGCACTGTTAAATAAGAATTTGTTGATATTTAATTAATTAATTAAAGTGCTTAAAATTATTAATAAAACTACCTTTTTATTAAAGAAATGAATAGAAAAACAAAGTAAAAATATATTGAAGTAGCGAAACAAGAAAGAACAATAGTTTTGGATAATGTTCATTGGCGTCTAAAGCACGAATAGTTTAGACAGTCTTAGACGTCTATTTAGACGGACATATTCAATTCCAAAAAAAAACAAATAAAAAACAAACCAAGAAATAAAATTCATAAATTCAACTATATCAATGGTTTGTTTATTTATTTTAATAATTATTTAAAAAATAAAATGAGCATTGAAATAACGCTTTATCCAAAAATAGCTACTAAACTAAAAATGACATCCTTTCTGAAAAAAGAAGGGTTTATAAAGTGCAAGCATATTATAGATGAATTAAATACTAAAAATCATCTGCATTATCGTTGGTATGATAGTAATCATTTTAAATCAATGGATGGTGTTGAGGCTTCAATCATTTTGAGAAAAGAAATAACTGAAACAAACTCAAATGAAGAGGAATGGTTATTACATACTAGAACAAGATCATCTGCTAGTAGGGAAGATAAACAAAAACAAAATGAAGTAATAAAGAACGCAAAAAAATTGTTTGGAGGTTACTTTGATAATGATGGGTATGGAAAAAATAAATACACCAATTTAGATGACTACGAAATAAAATCACCATTAGAAAAAGGGTTGTTTTTGATGTATGAAAATATACACGAGAAAATTGGAAAAATTCATCTATTTGTTAATCAGTCTGATAATATTGAAAATAGCTATGATGATATTCCGGATAGTTCACTAAAAGAATTGATACAAAGTCAAAATCCAAATCGTATTGTTTATAATTCATTATTACCATTTCTAGTTTCTCTCATTGAGTATTTATTAGGTAATTCGTTTACATTATTATTGAAATATGATGAAATTGCTTATTCAAAATTAAATGATGATAATTTTAAAATTCCAATTGATCAAGTCATAAAAATCAGCAATGGTGAGTTAGATATTACAGAAATAATTTCTGAAACTATTAATTTTCAAAATTTATATATCGCTAATAAAGCATATACAAAATATTTCAATATGGATTTATTGAAAATTATTAGTATCGATAAAGTAGTAAAAAGGAAAAAAATATTTCTAAAAAATGAGATTGAAAACATTATTAGTTTGCGTCATCAAATGATTCACGAATTTGCTTTTGACTACTCATATAATAAGACAAATTTTTTATTTCATCTAGGTATCATTGAAACATTTGTAAGTGTTTTTATAGATCATTTAGAAAATAACAAGCAGCTGAAAATTAATATTTATCAAAGGAGATAATTCAATAAAATATGCCAGATATAGTAAATGTAAACTACCACAATACCGGAAATAGTACAAAAATAAATACGATGGGGATGCGAGAAATGCAAACCCGTGCTTTTGAATCTCGGGATGCACAATATTTATTACTAAAAGCACCTCCTGCTTCAGGGAAATCTCGTGCCTTAATGTTCTTGGCTTTGGATAAATTAGTAAATCAAGGAATCAATAAAGTTATTGTAGCAGTTCCCGAGCGTTCTATTGGGAGTTCATTTTCTAAAACGGACTTGAAAAAAGATGGCTTTTTTGCCAACTGGGAACCAAACGATGTTTACAATTTATGTACACCAGGTGATGAAGGAAGCAGCAGCAAAGTAAAAGCCTTCCATAAATTTATGGATAGCGACGAGAAATTATTAATCTGTACACACGCCACTTTACGATTTGCTTGCGAAGAATTGGAAGAAACAAAATTCAACAATACCCTGTTGGCAATAGATGAATTTCATCACGTTTCTGCCGATGCCAATAATAGATTGGGAGAATTGCTAAAATCAATAATGAACAAATCTACTGCTCATATTATAGCAATGACTGGTTCTTATTTTAGAGGCGACAGCGTACCTATTTTAACGCCCGAATATGAAAGAAAATTTACACCTGTAACTTATAATTATTACGAACAATTGAACGGGTACAACTTCTTAAAATCATTGGGAATTGGGTATCATTTCTACACCGGAAAATACACATCCGCAATACTAGATATTCTCGATACTGACAAAAAAACAATTCTTCATATTCCAAATGTAAATTCAGGAGAAAGTACAAAAGACAAACACAATGAAGTCAATTTCATTTTAGATGCCATTGGCGATGTGATCAAACAAGATAGTGAAACAGGAGTAATTCATATCAAGCGGTACAGTGACGGTAAAATATTGAAAGTGGCTGATTTAGTAGAGGATAGTTCCCGTGAAAGAGATAAAATTGTAAACTACCTCCGAAACATAAAATCGGTTGACGATATGGATTTAATCATTGCACTGGGTATGGCAAAAGAAGGCTTTGACTGGCCATTTTGTGAACACGCCTTAACAGTTGGATATCGAGGTTCATTAACCGAAATCATACAAATCATTGGACGTTGTACTAGGGATAGTAACAACAAAACACACGCACAATTTACCAATCTTATTGCAAGTCCGGAAGCCATTCAGGACGATGTAAAAGTAGCAACAAA
>JAYVIK010000254.1:0-24160 GCA_043770265.1 Flavobacterium sp.
GGCAAACAGTAAGAGTTCCATTAGTACCAGCATTTGGAGGAGCTTGTGGTGTTACCGTCACCGTAGCGGTAGCATTGCTAGTACAAGGTGCTGTAGCCGTTACTGTATAGGTGTATACATTAGCGCTATTTGACCAATTTCCTCCTGAGTTAGGCGTTCCTCCTAATTGAGCAAATAATTGGGCATTAGTTGGAGTTGTACCTTGACAAACAGTAAGAGTTCCATTAGTACCAGCATTTGGAGGAGCTTGTGGTGTTACCGTGATTGTAGATGTAAAGGCACGATTACAGATACCGTTGGTAACACTGGTAAGATTTAAAGTAACAGCATTGGTCACATTTGGAATCGTAACACTTACGACACCTAGCGGTCCAATAGTTGCCGATCCTGATGATGCGCCTGTATAGGTAACTAAATTACCGGCTGTACCAGTAATTGTGAATATTGCAGATGAACCCGCACAAATTGGACTATTAGACATTAAGACAGGTATTGTGGGTAATGCAGTTTGGCTTTGGTTGCTAAACGATATTGAAGCAGCAGAAGTGCAATTTCCATTTACTGCCGTTACTGTATATGCGGTTTCAAGAACTAATCCACTTATCAAACCTGTTCCATCTATTGTTATACCACTAGTTGGTGGAGAAAATACATAAGTATTAGATGGATTATAATTATTAATTTTACTTGTACCTGCTGCTGAACATGTAGCAATCGTAGAAACAATTGTTGGAGTTATAGGAGTTATACATACACTTGAAGTATTATTAGAAAGATTAGTATCCGTTAAGGTCCCTGTTACAGTTGATGTGTTCGTATAAATACCCGTTGGATTGACTGTTGCTGTTATATTTAAAGTTGCACTTTGTCCATTGGTCAAATTGCCAATAGTCCAATTTGGTGCCAACCATGTACCTGCTGAGGTAGATACAGCTGTTACTGTATATCCTGAAGGTACTGCATCAGTAGCAATTACTCCTGTTGCGACAAGAGGGCCATTATTAATTACTGTAATTGTAAACACTACAGAAGCGCCTATTAGAGGCGTCGTATTATTTACTGTTTTAATAGTTTGCAAATCCAGTTGACATTCGGAATAGTTTAGATTTACTGCAATAGACAAAATGGAACCACTGTTACCACTTGTTGCGCCATCTGCTTTAAATTCCGTCAAAGATGATGCCGTTGTAGTTCCATTGGAACCGCCTGTAACTGTTTTAATCGAACTATCTGTAGTTGCATTAAGTGATAATACACCACCACCGCCACCACCACCAGGGCCTTCATTTTCTGTTGATGTAATTAATTGATTTCCACCAGAACCGCCATTTGCATTGATGGCTTGAGTGTTAGCAATAGTATTGGATTGAATTAAAACTGTTCCTCCTCCACCTCCACCTCCTGGAGCGTCAGTATGAGGAAAATTGGTATCAAAACCATTTTCCCCGTTTGCTTGAATTACTCCTGAACCAGAAATGGAGTTCGTAACAACTATAAATACAATTCCGCCACCATCGCCACCATCTGAATTAGCATTATTGTTACCGTCTCCAGCCCCACCGCCACCACCGAAAAATATTTGATTTTGGTAGTTAGGGGAAGTAACTGGTCGTCCACCCAAACCTCCTACAGCGTCTCTAAAATCGCCGGCCCAAGCCGAACCAAATACCGCAGCGACCGGTTCCATAGGAGCTATAAAATTTGCAGGATACGACGGACCTACGGTACAAGCATCTACTAAATTTGTTCCATATGAATATCCACCATGACCACCGCCAGCAGAATTTGTGAGTGCGTTTCCATTTGCAATATAATTTGGATCCAGAGCCCAAGCGCCCGGAATTCCACAAGTACCAAAGTAATTCATTACTCCTGCACCTCTAAACCAATTGGTTACATTCCCGCCATTGGCACCACCACCACCACCAGCATTATGCGAATTACCACCACCACCACCATTGGCTGCCGCACCTCGGCCGTACCTACCACCTATAGCATCATAGTCTGGTCTATAACCAACGATACTTTCTCCTTTCTCTGCAGATAAACGAGCGTCAGGTGTAAAGAAGTCTAAATTAAATGCAGCTCCTGCTGCACCAGAACTATTATCTCTTGTTCCTCCTCTAAATCCTGCTTGATTAGCATTAATACTTCCATTATTTATAATGTTATTAGCAATAACAGCATTAAAACCGCCTCTTCTTCTTTCACTTGCAGAGGGATCGACACCGCCAAAGGTGGGGTCACCCCATGGAATAGCAACAACCGATGCTCCTGAATCGATCGTTAGGGTGGTATATTGAGGGATTCTAATTACTTGGACATATCTAGCCGCAAAATAGGTTAGTTTGGAAGTACAGCTTAAGGTAATCTTATTGCCAGAAACACTCTCAACGTATGCCAATTCGTATGCTCCAGCTCCATTGATATTAGTTACACTACCATAATCGATGGAATTGGTTGTGTTAATTAAAGCTCCTTGTGCTTGATATAACATAATTAAATCCCCTTTGGAAAGTGCATTTGAACTGAAACTAGAAGAGTTTAATACATATCCTGCTGGTAAATAAGGAATAGCATCTCTATTTAAATCATTTATATCTACCACAGTAACTGTATTGGAACCAGCTAATATGTCTGTAGTAACTCTAGAGTAACGGTTTAAAACAGTTTTAGAAGTTGAAATAGTCACTGCTCCGTCTTTACCAGGTTGAGCTAAACAAGATATTGAAAAAACTAAAAACAAAAAATACTTGTATTTACGTAAAAACATATTTCCCATGGTGTTTATTTATTGTGATAGAGTAGAGTTATATTTTAAGGTTTAAAAATACTGTTATTATTTTAGAAATAAATCTTTTTTTGTAGTAATGTTTTCCTTATTGTTTTTTTCAATGACATACAATTACTTTTAGTTAAATCTTGTGTGTTACGTTCTAAATCTAAATAATTGTAAAATGTTTTTTTTAATTTTCACATTTATTGAGAGCTAACTTGCAAAGTTATGTGCAAGGTAAAAAAAAATAACGACTAAAAAACGATAAAAAGCATTTTTTGTCGATAAAAAGCACATTATTTTAATTTTATTAAATTTTCTTACAAATAAATAGTTGGAATTGTAAGCTTGAGTACATTAAAAATTTTGAGAAATTCTTTTTCTAATCCGGCTTAAAGATTCAGGTTTTACTCCAATATAACTTGCTATTTGGTATTGCGGGATTTTTTGAAACAATTCAGGTCTTGAATTTAAGAGTTTTACGTATCGTTGTTCGGGAGCGTCAGTGGTATATGTTGCCATTAGTTCCTGCTGTTCAGCAAACACTTTTTCCATTACTTTTCTGGAAATGGTTTCTAGTTTAGGAAAACGATGGTATAAATCCTCTTCTTTTTCTCGGTTGCCCACTACAAGATAACAGTCAGTAGAACAGGCCATATAATGATTTGATGGAAGATTATTACTAAAACTATTTAAAGAAATTACCCATTGTTCTTCGGTGAAAAAATTAGCCGTTTTTTCTTCTCCATCTACCGTAAAATATTGCCGAACACAGCCTTCTAAAACGAAATAAGCCTCTGTTGAAATTTGTCCTTCTTTTAGTAAAACATCCCCTTTTTTAAAGTGCTTGATGACCATAGTTGCCGCAATAGCATCGGCTTCTTCGGTTGAAATAGGCATTATTTTTGAAAAATAATTTAAGAGTTTGTCTTCCATCACAATCTTAATAAATTGGTTTAGGCTATATTTTCTTCACATATTGCGTAATAATCACAATAGTTTGGCCATCAACACGACCTTCAATATATTCGGCATTTTCGTGGTCTAATCTGATGTTACGAACAGCGGTTCCTTGTTTGGCTACCATACTTGAACCTTTTACTTTCAAATCTTTGATTAAAACTACTGAATCGCCAGCGGAAAGAATTACTCCGTTGCTGTCGCGGTGGATTACTTTGTTTTCGTCGTCTTCCCCCTCGCCTGTGGCTTGCGCCCAAGCTAAAGTATCCTCGTCAAGATACATCATTTCTAAAAATTCAGTATTGCGTAAACGGCTCAACATCCGCCACGAAAGTACTTGTACCGGAATATGTTCACTCCACATACTTTCGTTTAAACAACTCCAATGATTTTGGTCTTCATTTCCTGGATTTTCAATTTGGTCGATACAAGTTGAGCAAGCCAAAATGCTTTCGTCTGCGCCTCCTTTTTTTGTTGGTAAAACTTGATAAACTTTTAAGTTTTCGTTGACCGCACAAAGTTCACATTGAGAACCGCTGCGTTTATTTAATGTTCTTTCCATTTCTGTTTTTGTCTAATTTTGGACGAAAGTAGTGTTAATTGAAGCCTTTTACAACTAAAAAGGAATCACTATTTCTTAACTCTAACTGCATCTGGAACCAATAATTCATATTCTCCATTGTTTCTAATTACATCTCTCACAATACTAGAACTGATATAAGAGGTTTTTGCAGCGGTTAATAAAAAAACGGTTTCTATTTTTGACATTCGTCTGTTAGTGTGGGCAATGGCTTTTTCAAACTCAAAATCGGCTGGATTTCGCAAACCACGAAGGATAAAATTGGCATTTATTTTTTTGCACAAATTAATCGTCAAACCTTCATAAGTAATGATAGAAACTTTAGGTTCATCTTTGAAGGTTTCTTCTAGGAATTTTTTTCTTTCTTCAAGAGAAAACATATATTTTTTCTCGGCATTGATACCAATAGCAATAACAATTTCGTCAAACAGGGTAATTCCTCTTCTTATAATATCTTCGTGACCTAAAGTAATGGGGTCAAAAGATCCTGGAAATATGGCTTTTCTCATTCGGTTTTTTTAAAGATTTATTTATTATCCAAAGCCAATTCAATAGCATTACTAAACAAATCCTCCAAAGAAATTCCGGCGGCTTTGGCTTGTTGCGGAATTAAACTTTCGGTTGTGAGACCAGGAATAGTGTTCATTTCGAGCATAAAAGGTTCGCCGTCCACAAAAATAAATTCGCTTCTGGAAAATCCTTTCATTTTCAGCACTTCATAAGCGCGTTTGGCTACTTCGCTCACTTTTTGAGTCATTTCTTCGGAGATTCTGGCAGGCGTGATTTCCTGAGATTTCCCATGGTATTTGGCTTCATAATCGAAGAAGTCGTTTTCAGAAACTATTTCGGTGATGGGTAAAACGATTACTTCCCCTTGATAATTAATGACACCTACTGAAACTTCGGTTCCGTCAAGGAAACTTTCGATGATGATTTCGTTGTCTTCTTGGTAAGCCACTTCGATAGCGATAGGTAATTCAGCTTCGGTTTTTACTTTAGAAATGCCAAAACTAGAACCCGATTTGTTGGGTTTTACAAAACACGGTAAACCAACCTTTTTAGCAATTTCAGCAGTGTCGATATGTTCTCCTTTGTTCAAATAGTATGAAGTTGCCGTTTTGATTCCGTAAGGCTTCAAGACCGAAAGCATATCGCGTTTGTTGAACGTCAAAGCAGATTGGTAATAGTCGCAGGAAGATTGTGGCATCCCAATTAATTCGAAATAAGCTTGCATCAAACCATCTTCGCCAGGAGTTCCGTGAATTGCGTTGAAAACACAGTCGAAAGTGATTTTGGTTCCGTTTACGGTTGTGGAAAAATCGTTTTTATCTATTGGAAATTCAACTTCCTTGTCATCAACATAGACCCATTTTTCTTTGAAAATATGAATTCGAAATCCGTTGAATTTGGTTTTGTCCAAAAATTGATAGACAACGTTTCCGCTGATTAAGGAGATTTTATATTCGCTTGAATATCCGCCCATTATGATAGCAATGTTTTTCATTTTATTGGTTTAATCGGTTAATCGTTTAACCAATTAATCGATTAAACGTTTTCTAAACAAAATTAGAATTTTTTTTCAAACGAAATAGGTTTATCTTTGTGACTTATAAAAATAAATTTATGAGTTTACGTAAATACCTTACCAGTCGTGTGTTTTTCGGGCAAGTTGCAGTCGCTCTTATAATAATTGCTGTTTCAACCTATTTGTTTATGCATTGGTTGACTTTTACTACCGATCATGGTCACGAAATCACCGTTCCCAATTTAGCCAAGTTGACCGAGGAACAAGTGGAAGACAAGTTAGACGAGTTGGATTTGGATTATGTGCTTTTGGACAGTGTGGATTTTAATAGTGATTATCCAAAATACAGCGTTGTCGAGCAAGATCCTTTACCTGGAGCCAAAGTGAAAGAGGGTAGAAAAGTATATATAAAAATAAACGCTTCGGGATTTTCGTCTGTGAGAATTCCTGATTTGATTGAGAAAACCTATCGTGAAGCTTTGGCAACATTGAAGGCTTTGGGTCTTGAAGAAGGAACGATTACCTATATTCCGAATCTTGGAAAAGATATGGTACTCGAAATGCGTTTCAAAGGAAGAAACGTGAAAGCAGGCGACCGTGTTTTGAAAGCGTCTAAAATTGATTTGGTTTTAGGTGATGGCAAGGAAAGTTATGTAGAAGAAGTCGATAGTACAGCCATACCAAATGCCGAAATACCAGTAAATGAATAATAATATTGAACCTACAGAAGATTTAGAAGACGAATTATTTGAACATTATCGATTTGACGTTCCTAAAGGGCAATTGCTTTTGAGAATCGACAAGTATTTAATGAATATGATTCCGAATGCAACTCGAAATAAAATTCAAAACGCAGCCACTGGCGGTGATATTTATGTGAATGATATTCCAGTAAAATCCAATTATAAGGTAAAACCTTTGGATGTGATTCGCATTATGTTGTCGCATCCGCCGTTCGAAAACAGAGTTGATCCTGAAGATATTCCACTTGACATAGTTTATGAAGACGATGCACTTTTGCTCGTCAATAAACCGCCCGATTTTGTGGTTCATCCTGGTCACGGCAATTATACTGGGACTTTGGTAAATGCTTTGGCGTTTCATTTTGAAAATTTGCCAATGAACAGCAGCGAACGCCCCGGATTGGTGCATCGAATTGATAAAGATACATCTGGTCTTTTGGTGATTGCCAAAACCGAAGCCGCAATGACGCATCTCGCCAAGCAATTTGAAGCCAAAACTACCGAAAGAGAATATATTGCGCTTGTTTGGGGAAATGTCATTGCCGATGAAGGAACGATTGAAGGTAACATTGCACGACATGTAAAAGACCGGATGCAAATGGCGGTTTTTGCCGACCCTGAAATTGGAAAACCTGCTGTGACGCATTACAAAGTGTTGGAACGTTTTGGTTATGTGACTTTGGTTGCTTGTAATCTTGAAACGGGTAGAACGCACCAAATTAGGGTGCACATGAAACACATTGGCCATCCTCTTTTTAATGACGCCCGTTATGGAGGTGATTTAATTTTGAAAGGAACCACGTTTACCAAATACAAACAATTTATAGAAAACTGTTTCAAAGCTTTGCCCCGTCAGGCTTTGCACGCTAAAACGCTTGGTTTTAAGCATCCTACAACGGGAGAAATGATGCGTTTTGACACAGAATTGCCACAAGATTTTCAGGATTGTATCGAGAAATGGAGAGGTTATTCGAAAACTCATGCCAGTGAGGAGGAGGAATAAAGATTGGGACTGTGATGACGCGGATTTTTTGTTTTTTTTATCAAAGAGTACAATAGAGTCTTTTTATTGTAAATGAAGTCATTTAAACCATAGTAAAACTAATGCTAGAAAAAAACAACAAAAAACTAATCAATGCCTGGACATCATTCGATTGGGCTAATTCAGTTTACAACCTTATAGTAACTACCGCTATATTCCCTATTTACTATTTAAACACAACTCAGGATGTTTACGGTGGCGAAATGGTTCAATTTTTTAATTTTACAATTAAAAATTCTGTACTGTATTCCTTTGCCATTTCCTTTTCCTTTTTGATAATAGTATTTATATCTCCCATATTGTCTGGTATTGCTGATTACGGAGGATTGAAAAAACAATTTATGCAGTTTTTTACTTATCTAGGCTCTTTATCTTGTATCGGACTCTATTTTTTTACGGGAGAAAATGTGGAATATGGCATTACCTGTTCTGTTTTGGCCAGTGTTGGTTATGCAGGTTCCTTGGTTTTTTACAATGGTTTTTTACCAGAAGTAGCTTCCAATGAATTTATGGATAAAGTAAGTGCGAAGGGTTTTTCGATGGGATATATTGGAAGTGTTATTTTATTGATTGTGAATTTGCTATTATTTCAAAAACCGGAATTATTTGGCTTTGAAAATGGTAGTGCAGCCACTCGTTTCGGGTTTATTTTAGTTGGAATTTGGTGGATAGGATTTTCCCAAATTTCTTTTTACTATTTGAAAGACCGAGGAGAACGCAAAAAAATAACTTGGGCTATTTTAGGACATGGTCTCAAAGAGTTGAAAAAAGTATTTAAAACCGTGAAATCAAAATTGGTAATGAGTCGTTTTCTAACTTCTTTTTTTCTTTATAGTATGGGAGTACAAACGGTTATGTTGTTAGCCCCTTTATTTGCTGATAAAGAAATTGGTATGGGTGCTGATGAAATGATAATTGTTGTTCTAATCATACAAATAATAGCTATTGCAGGTGCTTACTTCTTTGCTTTTCTTTCAAAATTAAAAGGCAATGGATTTGCCATCAGTGTAACCTTAATGATATGGGTTTTCATTTGTATTGCTGGATATTTTATACAAGATACTATCTCATTTTATTCGCTAGCGGCCTTTTTAGGATTTGTAATGGGAGGAATACAATCTATTTCGAGATCAACTTATTCTAAACTAATTCCAGCAGAAACTACCGATACAGCTTCCTTTTTTAGTTTTTATGATATTACTGAGAAATTGGCAATTGTAATTGGCTCTTTGTCTTACGGTTTAATTGACCAAATTACCGGAAGTATGCGAAATAGTATGCTATTAATGTCTGTCTTTTTTATTGGAGGTTTTGTATTACTGCAATTGGCAAACCTTAAAAAAAATATGAAATGATGTTTCATTAACTAAGAAAACTTATAAAAGTGGGAATGAGAAAGCATCAAGTAAGATGTTTCCGATGCTTATAACGAAGTGATTCAATTGTAAATTACAAAAATTTATTTAGATTATATAATCTGCTTTTCAAAAGCAAATTTGTTTTTTATGACTACTTCCTAAATTAACTACCTATTTTAAATTATTTTTTAAATACTCTTCATAAAAATAAAACTAAAAAATTTTATATTAATTTATTAGTTTATTTATTACATTTGACTTGAATCATGAATTATACTTGCAAAAGCAAAATCCTTTACTTTGTTTGTTAAAAAACAGATTCCCCACCCAAGGGTAATTATCCAATAACCTACAATGAATAATGACAACAGAACTACCAAAGAAGAACTTGTAAAACAGCTAGAATATTTACAGGAAAAATACAATAGTATTTTAGATTCATATAATAACGAAATTAGTGCTGGAAAATTAGAAAATAAACTTTCAAACAAAGAGGTCAAATTAACCAAAGATCAAACTTTGGAAATCATTCAAAAACTAAAATTAGAGAATGAGGAGCTCCTATTATTGAAAGAGAAAACTAAAAAATTTCAATTTCTTTGGAATGAGATACATATCATTTTAAATAGTAATCTTTGTCTAAAAAAGATTATTGATGCTATTCTTAAATTAATTCAGACAGAAATAAAAATTTCTGCTATCGGAATATGCTTCAAAGCGAATAATGATCTCCCCTTCTTTTCTCAAATTGGTTATTCTGAAAGTTGTATTCAAAAAGATAATTCGCTAATTATAGAATATGATAATGAACTATTATGTAAAAACAAAGATGGTAGCCTTAAAATGGAATGTAATTGTACACTAGCAATTTATGGCAAGTCAAAACAAGATAGTTCTTTACTGACCAAAGCTGGAAGTTTTATTAACAATAATTATGACCAAGCACAAGCTGTGTTTGACAATACAAATTCAGAATTTCAATCAAAAAATTCATGTATTCACTCAAAACCGGGTTCTATTGCCATTATTCCCATTTTGGCCAACAAAAAAATTGTGGGCACTTTGCAACTCAACCACGAGGAAATAGACTTTTTCACTACAGAGGACATTAATTTTTTGGAGGGTATTTGTTCCAACATTGGAACGGCATTATTGCGAAAAAAGTCAGAAGAAATAGTAAAAGAAAGCGAAAAAAAATACGAAAATTTAATAAAAAATATGCCTGATGGTGTATATAAAAGCACCGAAGAAGGGAAATTTATTGACGTCAATTTAGCATTAGTCAAGATGCTAGGATACGAAAATAAAGAAGAATTGCTAGCTATTGATATAAAAAAAGAATTGTATTTTGATGTTTCTGATCGAGAAAGTGCTGTGCTTAAAGAAAAAGACACAGAATTAGGAATTTTTCGAGTTAAAAAAAAGGATGGTTCCGAACTTTGGGTTGAAGACCACGGATGGTTAAGTTATGACACCAAAAACGATATTGTTTATCATGAAGGAGTACTTCGGGACATTAGCCAAAGGTTGCAAGCAGATGAAAAAATACGGGAAAGCGAAAATATATTGAAAGGAATGATTTCTGAAAGTCCCGATTTAGTTTGGCTGAAGGATTTAAAAGGAGTGTATTTGCAAAGCAACAATCGTTTTGAACAATTAACAGGATTTTCAAAAGAAAATCTTATTGGAAAAACAGATTATGACTTTTTCGATAAAGAATTAGCTGATTTTTTTAGAGAGAATGATAGATTAGCCATCGAAGCTGGAACATCAACAATAAATGAAGAGGAAATCATCTTTGCAAGCGATGGCCATAAAGAAATGATAGAAACCATAAAAACGCCACTTTTTGATCACAAAGGTCAAGTGATGGGAATTATGGGAATTGGGCGTGATATTACGGAACGAATAAAATCGCAACAAGCACTGCGTGAAAATGAAGAACGATTCAGCGACTTAATAGAATCAACTGATGGTATTTTATGGGAAGCTGATGCCACAACGTTTATATTCAATTATGTAACCAACAATGCTGAACGCTTATTGGGTTATCCTGTTGAAGACTGGTATAAAGAAGGTTTCCGATTAAGCAAGATTCATCCTGATGATCGCCAACAAAGTACTGAATTTTGTATTGACCAAAAAAATGAATGCATAAATTATGAGTTTGAATATCGTTTTGAATCTAAAGATGGTAGTATAGTATGGCTTCGTGATTATGTAAAAGTTTTAAATGAAAAAGGTAAACCAAAATTACTGCGTGGATTAATGGTTGATATCACAAAACAAAAAAAACTAGAAGAAAGCTATGTCAGAAGTAATCAAATTCTACAAGAATCTCAATCAATAGCAAAAGTAGGTGGTTGGGAATTAGATTTAATTACAAATAATTTATATTGGACTGCAGAAACATATCATATTCACGATACATCTCCTGAAGAATTTAATCCTACTGTAGATGCCGGAGTAAGCTATTTCCTTCCAGAATCACAAAAAGAAATTATTCAAGCCATAGAACTTGCTATGAATGAAGGTAAGGGATATGATCTCTATCTGGAAACATTCACAACTAAAGGAAGAAAAATTGATGTAAGAACAACCTGTGAAGTTACTGTTGTCGATGGAAAACCGATAAAATTGACAGGCATATTCCAAGATATTACTGATGTCAAAAAAGCAAGCAAACAATTTGAAACAGTAATTAAAACTGCAATAGATGGCTTTTGGATTGTCGATTCTAAAACGGGGCAATTCATTGAGGTAAACGATTCGGCTATAAAAATGCTTAGATACACCCGAGAAGAGTTGTTACAAATGAAAATTTCTGATATTGAAATGTATCAATTACAGAACGAAACAATAAATTATTATGACGAAATTTTACAACTTGGACATCGAGTTTTTGAAACAAAAAATAAAACCAAAACGGGTAAAATAATCGATGTTGAAATGAGTGTTACATATTCAGAAATTGATGATGGCAGATTTTTTATTTTTGTACGGGACATTAGTGAACGAAAACTAACTGAGGAAAAGCTTCGCAAACTTTCACAAGCCGTAGAACAAAGTCCAACAAGTATTGAAATAACAGATTCTAAAGGAAATATCGAATATGTGAATCCAAAATTTGTTACAACAACAGGGTATAGCCTTGAATACGTTATTGGCAAAAAAACTAGCATATTAAAATCTGAAAACTCCTCATCTGAAGAATACAAAAAATTATGGAAGACAATTACAAGTGGTGAAGTTTGGAGTGGTGAATTTCACAATAGGAGAAAAAATGGTGAGCTTTTTTGGGAATCAGCAAGTATTTCGCCTATGATTGATTCCAAAGGAAAAATCACACATTTTATTGCTCTCAAAGAAGAAATAACGTATCGCAAAGAAACAGAGATTTTGCTGGAAGAAAAAAACCTTAAGATTGAAGCGCAAAATTTAGAATACAAACGGATAAATGAAGAATTGATTGTAGCTAAAAATCAGGCAGAAGAAAGCGATAAACTAAAAACATCATTTCTAGCCAATATGAGTCACGAAATACGTACTCCTATGAATGGTATTCTAGGTTTTGCAGGTTTGCTCAAAGACCCAATGCTTACAGGCGATGAGCAAAAAGAATATATCGACATCATAGAAAAAAGTGGTGCCAGAATGTTAAATATCATTAACGATATTATTGATATTTCAAAAATAGAATCTGGACTTATGAAGGTTAAAATAGCGGAATCCAACATAAATGATCAAGTAGATTATATTTATACTTTCTTCAAACCAGAGGTCGACAATAAAGGAATGAAACTCTCATGCATAAAAAGTTTGACTTCGACAGATTCAATTATAAGAACAGATCGTGAAAAAGTTTTTGCAATTCTCATTAATATAGTTAAAAATGCTATAAAATATTCTGAAGTTGGTGTAATAGAATTCGGATACATTAAAAAGGGACAATTCCTTGAATTTTTTGTTAAAGATAATGGCATTGGCATTCCAAAAAACAGACAAAAAGCAATATTTGAGCGTTTTATTCAAGCCGATATTGAAGATAAAATGGCTGCTCAAGGAGCTGGTTTAGGGTTGGCTATTTCCAAATCTTTTGTTGAAATGCTTGGTGGAAAAATCTGGTTGGAAAGCGAATCAGGAAAAGGAAGTACTTTTTATTTTACCATTCCGTATGATACAAAAACTGAAGAAAAAACGAGTATTCAAAACGCTGTTATCGACAACGAAATTGTAAATCATCTTAAAAAACTAAAAATTCTTATTGCAGAAGACGATCTGATATCAAAACTATTTATCAACAAAATCGTTGAACCATTTAGTAAAGAAATACTAAATGTATCCAACGGAGTCGAAGTTGTAAAATCTTGCAAAAACAATCCAGACATCGACTTGATTCTTATGGATATCAAAATGCCAATAATGGATGGATATGAAGCCACACAAGAAATTCGTAAATTCAATAAAGATGTAATCATCCTTGCACAATCAGCTTATGGCCTCAGTAGTGATATTCAAGAGGCAATTAATGCGGGATGTACCGATCATATTTCAAAACCTATAGATAAACATAAATTTTTAACTTTATTACAAAAGCATTTTATCTAAAAAAAAAGTTGGAATGAAAACTGTGATAAAGTATTTTAATTTTTGTCTTAGTAAAACCCAAATACTTTTTAAAGATTTGCAAACAAAAAAATCCGTTCTGCGCAAAAACAGAACGGATTTTTTATAAATTCTACACAATTAAACCATAAACAAAGCGTTCTTTTGGTAGTTATATAAAACTAAATCATAAGGAACTAATTTAGGCGCAATTTTTTCCGATGAAGCATCAAATGTTATTCCATTGTGTTTTCTGAATAAATAAATTTCTTTCAAACAATTAGACAAACTTTGATGTATAAATGTCGTAAAGGTGGGGATTTGCTTATCGCCTATCAATAAATCGATTTGGTAATTAGAACTACTTTTCGAAAGATTGTTTCCGATGATTCGTATTGTAAATGTAGTCGGAATTCCGTTTTGCTTACCTTGATACTGTACTACCATAATTAATAAAATTAGAAGTTGTTAAATTTAAGTTTATAGATTCAACTTCAAAATGAGTTGAATTCAATATTTTAAGTTGATAAATTAAGAAAACTTTAAAATATACCGCCTTAAATTATCAATATAACAAAGCTACTAAATAAAATAGTTTTAAACCCTACTTAAGTTTATAAAAATTTCACAAAATATTTTCTACATTTGTGATAATAAGTAAAAGTTTTTTCAATTATTAAAAAAACAATATGCAAAACATTCCAAGTGTTGACTTGCGTGATTTCCTTTCGGATGACCCGAAACGTAAACAAAAATTTGTAAATGAAATCGGAAGTGCTTTTGAAGAAATTGGATTCGTAGCTTTAAAAGGGCATTTTTTAGACGACCAATTAGTAGAAGAATTATATGGCGAAATTAGAAACTTTTTCGCTTTGCCATTAGAAACTAAGCACAGCTATGAAATTCCGGGAATTGGCGGACAAAGAGGGTATGTTTCTTTTGGAAAAGAACATGCCAAAGGTCGAAAAGAAGGCGATTTGAAAGAGTTTTGGCACTTTGGGCAATATGTCGAAAAAGACTCTAAATATGCAGCTGAATATCCCGATAATGTCGAAGTAAAAGAACTACCTCGTTTCAATATAGTTGGGAAAGAAGCGTACCAAATGCTAGAAAAAACAGGAGTTTATGTCTTGAGAGCTTTGGCTTTGCATTTGGGTTTAAATGAGTTTTATTTTGATGAATATGCCAAAGAAGGAAACTCAATTTTGCGTCCCATTCACTACCCACCCATTACATCTGAACCTGAAAACGCCATTCGTGCCGCAGCTCACGGCGATATCAATTTGATTACCCTTTTGATGGGCGCACAAGGTCGTGGATTGCAAGTTCAAAATCACGATGGCGATTGGATTGATGCCATTGCCCAACCGGACGAATTGGTAATCAATGTAGGTGATATGTTGTCACGCCACACGAACAATAAATTGAAATCAACGATTCATCAAGTGGTGAATCCCCCAAGAGAATTATGGGGAACTTCTCGGTATTCCATTCCGTTTTTTATGCATCCCGTAAGCGATATGAAATTAGATTGTTTGGAAAATTGTATCGATTCCGAAAATCCTAAGAAATTCGATGATATTACCGCTGGAGAATATTTATACGAAAGATTGGTAGATTTAGGTTTAATCAAAAAATAAAAATCAAGTAAATTCCAAACTTGAAATTCCAAATTCCAATACTTCAATTTGGAATTTGAAGTTTTAAAAATTTGAGATTTATTTTTTAGCATAAAAATTTTATGGACTTACAAGACCAATTAAAAAATCTATTTCCCGATCATATCGAATCGGAACCCGAAGAAGTTCAAGAAGTAGAACACGATCTTTTTATTCAAAAAGAACCGATGATTTGCAAATTCGAAAAGAGAAAAGGAAAGGCAACCACAATAATTGAAGGTTACGAAGGAACTGACGCAGATTTTAAAATTCTAGCCAAAGAAATTAAAACCAAATTGAGCGTTGGCGGAACTTTCAAAGACGATTCCATCATTATCCAAGGCGATTATCGGGATAAAATTATGCAAATCCTTAAAGAAAAAGGTTTTAAAGTAAAACGTGTTGGAGGATGAAATTTTAGATTTTAGACTGTAGATTTAAGATTAAAAAAATAATACTAATTAATAGCTTTGTGTGCTTTGCGAAAAACTTTGCGCCTTTGCGGTAAAAATCAAAAATGATAAAATCATCAGAATTGATACTCAATCCCGACGGAAGTGTGTATCATTTAAACTTATTACCAGAACATATTGCCAACGACATCATCTTTGTAGGCGATCAAAATCGGGTTGAAAAAATCACGCAATTCTTCGACAATATTGAATTTTCGACTCAAAAACGAGAATTCAAAACCCAAACCGGAATTTTCAAAGGCAAGCGAATCACTGTGATGTCAACTGGAATTGGCCCTGATAATATCGACATCGTAATTAATGAATTGGATGCTTTGGTCAATATTGATTTGAAAACCAGAACACCAAAAGAAAACCTTACTTCTTTGAACATTATCCGAATCGGAACTTCGGGCTCCTTGCAAGCCGATATTCCTGTTGATAGTTTCGTGATGGCGCAATTCGGACTAGGATTAGACAATATGCTTCGCTCCTACTTGATTGATGACATTTCGGAAATTGAAATGGAAGATGCTTTCATCCAACACACCAATTGGGATATGAGAAAAGGACGTCCTTATGTAATTTCATGTTCTGAAAAATTAGAAAAAAGTATGGAAAGCAACCGAATTTTCAAAGGAATTACGGGAACTGCCGGAGGATTTTATGGTCCACAAGGTCGTGTTTTGCGTTTGAACATTCAGGACGAAAATCTGAATTCTAAAATGGACAGTTTCAATTATAATGGCACTAGAATGACCAATCTCGAAATGGAAACAAGTGCTATTTATGGGTTGGGAAAATTACTGGGACATAATTGTTTATCATTAAACGCCATCATTGCCAATCGTGCCAACGGTACTTTCAGCGAAGATCCATACAAAGCCGTCGATGAATTGATAACATACACTTTGGGAAAATTAGCTGAGTAAAAAGTGAAAAACTATTTTTATATTTACCAAATGAAAAAACATTTATTTTTATTTTTATTCCTTTTTGCACAAGCACTTCTAGCACAAAAACAATCCGTAAAGAATGATAGTTTAATTTTAAGTAATAAAAATGAAATTCGTTTAGACGTTGGAAAATTACTTTTTAGCAACAGATTAAAAGTGACTTACGAAAGGTTTTTAAATAAAGATTTTTCTTGTGGAATAAGCGGTATGTATTTTGGAGAGAATTATACAGACAACATTTTTTATAATTCCAACTTTAAAAAAAGATACGAAATTGAACCTTTTGTGCGCTATTCTATCTCAAAAAATGTACAACGTTTCTTTTATGTTGAGTCATATTCATCAATTTGTAATGGAAATTATAAAGAATTTAAACGGCTATCAGATGGCGAATATGCATATTATGATTGGACAAAATCAAACTTTACAAATGTTGCAGTTGGATTTGCAGTTGGCTATAAATTTTATTTAAAAGAACACTTTTGTATGGACTTCAATTTTGGACTGTCATCCTTTGTATATAATAAAAAGGATACAGAATCATTACCGAAATTTGGAATTAACGTAGGATACAGATTTCAATAAATAATAAAAAAATGAAAACAATTTATAAATCTATTTTTGGTTTTTTATCGATCGCATTATTTTTTAATTGCTCTGAGCCAGAGGATATTTATATGGGGAGTAAAAACATCAAAGCTTCTAATTTGATTCAAATTGAAACACTTCCGAGTTACAAATTGAATGATATTATTTATATAAACTCTTCTTTTTCAAGATATCTACCTGAGGAAGGCTATACCGATTTATTAGATATTTATAAAACAACTAAATCTGATGAATACACTTTTGAATTCATTCTAGAAAAAAAATCAGCTTATGATAATTGGACTCCAATTAATATTGGCAGTAAAATTGTTATCAATAAAGGAAAATCACATGCTTATAATTCCTCTATTGGAGTTTGCGTATTCAATCCAGAAACCAACAAATATGAATTCAGAGCTGGGATTCCTTTACTTGAAACTGGAGAATTTAGAGTAAGAATAGCGAACAATTTATATCCTGCTTACACTAATTCGAGTTATATTTCAGTGTATATCTATACAACTATAAATCAAGTCGATAACCAAGGAAACTACTATTTTAGAGTAAATTAATTTTTTTATATTGTATCACTAACTTAAAATTAAACTTTAATTGATACTTCTATAAAGTAGGCAATACAATTTTTGCTTGTGCTTTGTAGAAATCGTAAAAGCCAATGAACCTAATCCTAAAAACCGACAGACTCATCCTTCGTGAACTCCAACTTTCTGATGCAGAAGCTTTTTTTGCAATGGACAACAACCCTAAAGTTCACCAATATTTATGGAACAAACCCGTTCAAAAAATCGAAGAAACCATCGAAGTTATTGCCTTTGTCAGAAAACAATATATTGAGAATGGAATCGGAAGATTTGCAATGATTTTGAAAGAAACCAATGAATTTATCGGCTGGGCTGGACTGAAATACAATACCGAAATGGTCAACAACAAAACTAATTTTTACGACATTGGGTATCGATTGGACGAAAAATTTTGGGGAAAAGGATATGCTAGCGAAGCCACTTTTGCTTGGCTAAACTATGCTTTCGAAACAATGAATATCAAAACTATAGAAGCTGCTGCGCACACTGAAAATTCAGCTTCGAATAGAATTCTTCAAAAAATTGGAATGCAAATGACCGAACAATATCTAGAAGATGGCGTTTCTTGGAATTGGTATCAATTAGAAAATAATGTATAATATTTACCACTCAATTTCATGGTTTCCATTTGATTTTAAATAGGTATTGGTTTGGCTAAAATTTTTGTTTCCAAACCATTTTCCTTGATTGGCACTCATTGGCGAAGGATGTCCCGATTCTAAAACCAGATGTTTGGTTCGGTCAATTTTGGAACCTTTTTTTTGTGCAAAACTTCCCCAAAGCAGAAAAACGACATTTTGCTTTTCTTCCGAAATTTTCTGAATTACGGCATCGGTAAAAAGATTCCATTTCAAGTGTTTGTGACTATTAGGACTGTCTTTTCGAACCGAAAGAGAAGCATTCAAAAGTAAAACGCCTTGTTTTGCCCAATGCTCTAAATTACCCGAAGTAGGAAAAAAAATAGTTCCCAAATCATCATTCAATTCACGATAAATATTGCGCAACGAAGGTGGAATTTTGATTCCATCATTCACCGAAAAGCACAATCCATTGGCCTCTCCAACACCGTGATATGGGTCTTGACCAATAATAACGATTTTCAAATCAGCAAAAGAACAATAATCAAAAGCGGCGAAAATCAATTCTTTTGTAGGAAAACAAATGTGGTTTTGGTATTCTTCATCGACAGTTTTCATCAAATCCTTGAAATACGATTTCTGGATTTCGTCGGATAGAATAGTTTGCCAAGAAGGATTGAGTTTGAGTTGCATGTTTTTAAAATTTATTCAATATAAATTAAGTCATTTTTGATGGTATCAAGAAAGCGTTTGGACAAATCAGGTCCTTTTCTGATGATTTCAATTTTAGATTTAAGTTCCACTCTAAATAAGAATACAGCCTCATTAACAAACTCTAAGAAGTCTCTGTGAATTCGATTATAAAATCAACGTCGCTATCCTTATTTTCCAATCCTTTTGCGTAAGAGCCAAACAATGCAATTGAAACAACCCCATAATTATCTGTTAGGAATTGTTTGTCTAATTGTAAAGTATTGATTATTTCGTCCTTTTTCATGTGAAGTTTCAATTTGTTTCTTATTGGAACGTGGAATCGCCATTCCCTTTTCTATTTGAGCTTGAATCATAGCGATTTAATTTAACAAATATAAAAATTAATTGTTTTAGATTAATACAACTTAACAAGTTTGTAACTTTGTCTAAAATTTCTACCCAATTAAATGATATCCATTACAGAAAAAACACTTCAAGATTTACAATTCCCGACTGTCCTCGAAACCATTTCGGCTATTTGCAACACCGATATTGGTAAGCAAAAAGCCCTAGAAATCGTTCCTTTCCAAGACAAAGAAACGCTGATGAATGCCTTGATGCAAACCTCGGAATATGTTTCTTCGTTCCAGAATAATAACGCTATTCCCAATCACGGTTTTGATGCTATAACTTATGAAATTAAGTTTTTAGCGATAGAAGATAGTTTTCTGGAAGTAGGCGGATTCCGGAAAATTGCAACTCTATCAGAAACTACGAATTTTATGCTGAATTATTTCAAGAAATTCGAAGATTATTATCCTTATTTGAATGCAAAAGCATCTAAAATAGAATTAACAAAAGACATTAGTTATCTCATTGATATTGTGGTTGATAAATATGGGGAGATAAAAGACAATGCGTCACCGGATTTATTGAACATTCGAAGAGAAATGAATTCAGTTCGTGGGAAAGTCAATCAGAGTTTTGGCGTGGCTTTAACCCAATACAATTCCCTTGGTTATTTGGACGATATCAGAGAAAGTTTTGTTCAAAATCGTAGGGTTTTGGCAGTTTTAGCAATGTATCGACGCAAAGTGAAAGGTTCCATTTTGGGCAGTTCCAAAACGGGAAGCATCGCTTATATTGAACCTGAAACTACTTTGAAATATTCCCGAGAACTAAGCAATTTAGAATACGAGGAAAAAGAGGAAATTACCCGAATCTTGAAGCAATTATCGAATCAGATTCGTCCATTTTTACCCTTATTAATTCAATATCAGGATTTCCTGAGTGATATCGACGTGATTGCAGCCAAAGCAAAATATGCCAACAAAATTAATGGAATTTTGCCTGCCATAACTGAGAATAGAAGGCTTTATTTCAGAGATGCATTCCATCCTATTTTGTATTTGAACAACAAACAGAAAAACGAAATTACCCATCCTCAAACTTTTGAATTAAATCAAGAAAAAAGAATAATCGTGATTTCTGGACCCAATGCTGGAGGAAAAACCATATCGTTGAAAACCGTTGGACTACTCCAATTAATGTTGCAATCCGGAATGCTGATTCCAGTTCACGAACGAAGTGAAACCTTTTTATTCGACAGAATATTAACAGATATTGGAGACAATCAATCTATTGAAAATCATTTGAGTACCTACAGTTACCGATTAAAGAACATGAACTACTTCTTGAAGAAATGCAACAAGAAAACTATGTTCCTAATTGATGAATTTGGTACGGGATCTGACCCTGAATTAGGTGGTGCTTTGGCAGAGATTTTCTTGGAAGAATTCTACCATCGGGAAGCTTTTGGAATTATAACCACACATTATTCCAACCTGAAAATACTGGCCAATGAATTGCCTTTTGCCATCAATGCCAATATGTTGTTTGATGAGAAAACTTTGGAACCCTTGTATAAATTGGTTTTGGGACAAGCTGGAAGTTCGTTCACTTTTGAAGTAGCCTTGAAAAACGGAATTCCATTCAGTTTAATCAATCGGGCAAAAAAGAAAATCGAAGTGGGAAAAGTGCGTTTCGACAAAACTATTGCCACACTACAAAAAGAGCGTTCGAAATTAGAAAAAACTTCTATCAATTTGAAAGAAGAAGAATCTAAAGCTCGTGAAGAAAGTAAAAAAATGGAAACCATCAATGTAAAGATCAAACAAAAACTCGAAAGTTATCAGGAATTATACGATAGCAACCAAAAGACAATTTATATTGGTCAGAAAATTGAATCGATTGCCGAAAACTACTTCAACAATAAAAACAAGAAAAATTTGATTGGCGAATTTTTGAAAATCATTGAAATCGAAAACTCCAAAAGAATAAAAGCGACTCCAAAAGAAGCTAAGGCAATTATAGAAAAGAAAAAAGAAGTCGTTAAAGAGATCGAAGTCAAAGTGGAGGAAATTAGAGTTGCCAAAAAAGAAAAGAAACTGAAACCTGTTATCGAAAAGCCAAAACCAATCCTAAAAGTAGGTGATAGAGTGAGAATGTTTGACGGAAAAGCCGTGGGAAGCATAGACAATATTGAAAAAAATAAAGCCACTGTGAACTATGGAGTTTTTACTTCGAAAGTGAGTTTGGATCTTTTAGAATTGGTTGAAGCGGTAAAGAAATAGTAATCAGTGGTCAGTTTTTAGTGGTCAGTCGTTGTAACAAGTAAAAATTAGTATGCAAAACCTCCCTCATAACAAAAAAATAATCCTCTTTGACGGCGTTTGTAATTTATGCAATTCGGCGGTTCAATTTGTGATTCAACACGACAAAAAAGATGTGTTTCGATTTGTGGCTTTACAATCCGAATTGGGTCAGGAAATTCTAAAACATATTGGAATTGATACCAAAAATATTGACAGTATAATTCTATACGAACCAGGAATCGCGTATTATTACAAATCATCGGCAGCTATTCAAATTGCAAAAAACCTTGGTGGATTTTTCCATTTTGGAACTATATTTCGAATTATTCCAACAGGAATTAGAAACCAATTATACGATTACATCGCCAAAAATCGATACAAATGGTATGGCAAAAATGAAAGTTGTATGATACCAACCGCAGCATTACAATCAAAATTTTTATAAAAAACACCTAGTATGATATTTATCATATTTAATCTTGACTAATACTCCTAAATTTGACTAATCTTTAAATTGGTACTTATGGGAAGGATACCTTTATATTCGTGGGGAAACGGGTCATTTATAATGATTTTTGTTTTTGGTTTAGTAATAATTGGTTTAATTGCAGCCGTTTACTTTATGATGAATTCCGATAAGAAAAAGAAATAAGATTCAATGCAAAAAAAAGAGGATGTCCGTTTAAGATATCCTCTTTTTGTATTAATATGAAATCAATAACCAACTGTTAATTTCGAATTAATTTTCTGTATTTCAATCGCTTAGGAGTTAAATCTCCACCTAAACGTTTCTTCTTATTCTCTTCATATTCTGAGAATCCGCCTTCAAAATAATAAACTTCGGAATTGCCTTCAAAGGCTAAAATATGGGTGCAAATTCTATCCAAAAACCATCTGTCGTGCGAAATTACAACAGCACAACCTGCAAAATTTTCCAAACCTTCTTCCAAAGCTCGTAGCGTGTTGATGTCCAAATCATTCGTTGGTTCATCTAATAATAGCACGTTTCCTTCTTCTTTCAGAGTCATAGCCAAATGTAAACGGTTTCTTTCTCCACCAGAAAGCATCGAAACTTTCTTGTTTTGTTCGCCTCCACCAAAATTAAATCTAGACAAATAAGCACGAGAATTCACTTGTCGTCCGCCCATCATAATCAACTCCTGACCATCTGCAAAGTTTTCCCAAATCGATTTGTTTACATCTATATTCGAATGCGCTTGATCTACATAAGCAATTTTTACAGTGTCACCAACCGAAAACTCTCCACTATCCGTTTTTTGTTCGCCCATAATCATTTTGAAAATGGTTGATTTACCAGCACCATTTGGTCCAATAATTCCAACAATTCCAGCTTGTGGCAAAGTGAAATTTAAATTATCATATAATAATTTTTCACCAAAAGCTTTCGCTACATTTTTAGCTTCAATCACATTGGTTCCTAATCTTGGTCCATTTGGAATGTATATTTCTAATTTTTCATCCAATTGTTTTTGGTCTTCATTCAATAGTTTGTCGTAGTTCTGCAAACGTGCTTTTTGTTTGGTTTGACGACCTTTGGCACCTTGACGAACCCAGTCCAATTCACGTTCTAAGTTTTTTCTACGTTTCGAAGCTACTTTTTCTTCCTGAGCCATTCTAGTCGATTTTTGGTCTAACCAAGAAGAATAATTCCCTTTCCATGGAATTCCTTCTCCTCTATCCAATTCCAAAATCCAACCCGCAACATTATCTAAAAAGTACCTATCGTGTGTTACAGCGATAACAGTTCCAGCATATTGTGCCAAATGTTGTTCCAACCAAAGTACACTTTCAGCATCTAAGTGATTCGTTGGCTCATCGAGAAGCAATACATCGGGTTGTTTTAACAATAATCGGCACAAAGCTACACGACGACGTTCTCCTCCAGATAAATTCTTAATTGGAGTATCTCCGTCTGGAGTGCGCAAGGCATCCATTGCGATTTCTAATTTGGTATCGATTTCCCAAGCACCAAGAGCATCAATTTTGTCTTGTAAAGCAGCTTGGCGATCCATTAATTTGTCCATTTTATCTGAATCAGAATAATTTTCTTCAAGACCAAATAAATCGTTTATTTTATTATATTCATCTAAAACCGCCATTGTTTCGGCAACTCCTTCTTGCACAATTTCGAGAACCGTTTTAGTTTCGTCTAATTGAGGATCTTGTTCTAAATACCCCACAGTATAACCCGGTTGAAAAACCACATCACCTTGATAATTTTTATCAACTCCTGCAATAATTTTCAAAAGGGAAGATTTTCCAGAACCATTAAGTCCCAAAATTCCAATTTTTGCGCCGTAGAAGAAACTCAAATAAATATTTTTTAGAACAGGTTTATCTGCTCCTGGATAGGTTTTACTCAATTTTTG
>JAYVIK010000255.1:0-2972 GCA_043770265.1 Flavobacterium sp.
TTTTTAAAATTAAAACAACAATAAAACTTGCATTGATGCAATATTGATAGGCATAGAGCCTGTATCTACAAGGGAGTACATTCTAAGTTGTGCACCTGCTGTTAAATTAACCACCCGTATGTAAGGAAATGATGTTCTATTGCTTCCGCTTGTAGTTTGGTTGATATTTGACCAAGACATCCAAGCACCGTCATCATTAGCAATGTTCACACCAAGTCCAAATTGTGTATTGGCAACTTGACTATCGGCAAATCTTAAATTTGCTGTTATTTGATAAGTACCTGTTACTGGAACTGTGTATATACCTGTTGTAGTGTTGTAATTAGAAGAAGCAACGCCAACGGCACTTACAACAGTATTCATTATAATTGTGTTGAAAGAAGCGCCAATAACTTGCCCTAAACCTCCTGAAACTGACATAAATATGCCACTCGGTTTGACCACAACATTACCTGTTGCATCAACACCCAAAGTTGCAGCACCTGTTACGGGTGTTGAGCTACTATTTAATTGCGTGAATTTCAGACCGCTTCCTGCGGTTGCATTATTAATTTCTAATTTTGCAGTTGGTGCAGTTGTGCCAATACCTAAATTTCCACCCGAAGTAAGCACCATATTTGTAATGCTATTACTGCCAAAACCTAATCCTGTATTTGAATCTTGTCCGTCAATTCCAAAATCAATGAAACCCTGTTTTGTTACATCGATGGTTCTTTGCAGTCTTATATTAGTTCCTTTCCAATCAACACCAGCTGTATGTCTTATTGTAGTAAAATCGATTACACTTGCGTTTGCTATTTGATTTTGAAAACGGGCAATCGAAACAGTTGACCCTGCTGTGCTTCCAATTATAGTAGAATTTCTTACATCTAATTTTGCGGTTGGTGTGGTTGTTCCAAGACCTACATTGGCAGTTCCTGAAGTCGTTAAATTAAAATTACCCGCAATATTTGTGTTTTTTGTTAGTGTTCCGCCCAATTCAACGAGTGTCCCCGTGGCGGTCAATCCATTGTTAGCGGTTGCGAGTTTGGCGTTTAATGCCATTTGTGTAGCGGTTGATATTGGTTTGTTTAAATCGGTTGTGTTATCCGAATTTGACAATCCAACGGCTGTTTTATCAAGGGTTTGCCACGTTTTATCACCACGATAGTATTGAGCGGTTGTTCCTGCTATTACAGTAGGTTCTACTGCAATATTGCCACTACCTACAACACTCGTGCTATTGATAGTTTTGATATTTGTACCCGATATTAACGCTTCTTGTTTAGCATTGAAAGTATTCCAGTCTGTGTTGATTAATGCACCAGTAGTAGTGCTATTGGCGGTTGCTATCGAAATTGATGGCGTTGTTGTGGGTGTCAATACTGAAAGTGGTGCGGTTGCCGTAACCGTAGTAACTGTTCCATTTGTAGCGGGTACTGCCCAACTTGCTAAGCCCGTAGCATCGGACGTTAAAACTCTCCCCAGTGCGGGTGTTCCGCCTGTTATTTTAACCTGCCCTGCAACCTCCAATTTTGAAGTTGGCGTTGTTGTGCCAATACCGACATTTCCAGCTTGAGAAAGAGTCATCATATATCCGCTACCTGCCTGATAGAAAGCAAAGCTACCAGCAGGAGCAGAAGCACCTGGTCCTGTTGAAATAAAACTCCACGATTTACCCCCTACTGGGCGACTATCAATAGATAAAGCTGTTCCAATTGTCCCGCCGCTATTCACGATATTTAATGGTCCTACTGCACTACCGTCTGTCGAACCTACAATCTCCAGTTTTTGCGTTGGCGCTGTTGTACCAATACCAACATTACCTGTTGATGTCACCCTTAACCTTTCAATGTTATTAGTAATAACAGGTAAATCAAAATTTGATATTGTGCCTAACTTCTTGATTGATGTAACGTTGTTACCATCTAAAGTGAAATTATTACTTGCCAAAACGGGCGTTACAACCCAATTTGTACCGTCATAAGTATATATAGACCCTACATTTGTACCTGTCAAAATACTTATTTTATTGTTTAAAACGGGCGTGTAATATACCCAATCCGAACCGCTCCACGTGGCTATTTTATTAGTTTGACCTACCCATAATCCTGTCGATCCTGTTGGTATTAGATAGGCATCGTCAACACTAGGTGCTGTTGGTGGTGTTGTAATTGTATTATCTAAGGCTGGACTGAGAGTGACTATAATCGGCTCTTTGAGTACATTTCCGTTTGCATCGAAAACAGCGTAATAAAACGGACTTGCCGAACTAGCAATTGATGCAGCGGTAGCTTGTAAATTGGTCGCTTTTACTTTTCCATTTACTTCTAACTTCTCTATTGGTGTTAGTACTCCTAAGCCTAAATTGCCTGTGCCAGATGTTGTTAAATTGAAGTTACCAGCAAAATCCACATTTTTGGTGAGTGTTCCGCCCAATTGTACCTGTGTTGCAACTGTTTGGAGACCGTTTGCTGCCGAACCAATTTTATTATTGAAAGCAGAAAAATCTATTTTTCGCAAGTATCCATCTGCTGTTGTACTGGAATACGGCAACATTAATTCGCCATCAGAGACTATAAACGGAGGTGGTGCAGTAGTAATATACGGTGCTGTATAAGCATTGACCCAAGTCGTGCCATCAAAAAACCAGTTTGTTTTGGTGTATGTATTAAAAATATTTTGCCCTATTTGTGGAGACGGATAGGCATTCATTAATCCATAAGAAAGTTGTTCAAACGAAGCCTTAATAGGTCTGAGAAATGTAAGATTGCTATTATTCCAATTCGCAACTTCAAAATTATTTGTTTTGAAAATAAGGTTTGTGGAATTTCTTGTTCCAATCCAATCCGTAGGTTTTGCTTCATTACCATTTGTACCCCAAAAAGGGGTAAAGACTTGGGAGCTACCCGAAAATGCAATTAATAGAAATATTGATGCAATTAATTTTTTCATTGTGTTTTAATTTTAATTTTCTTGAATTTTGAATATTA
>JAYVIK010000256.1:0-23978 GCA_043770265.1 Flavobacterium sp.
ACGGTGAACGTAAACCTTTAGGTCTTTGCTAACTTTGAATTGTTGCCCTGCTATCTCTACGATTGCATACATAACAAATTGTTTTATAAATTTTTAAGGTTGCAAATATACAATTAAATTTTTATTCTGCAATTAGTTCCCGAAAAAAATAGCCTATTTGTTTAAAGTATTGTTTTTTAGGCGTTTAAAACCGAACAAGGGTTCTTTTTGGTATAACAATTGTTAAATTTAATATAAAGTAAGAAAAATTTGTCATCATTAACCAAAAAAAACTATTTTTGATGTAACAATAAAACGCTTGAGAATACCAATTAACTGTAAATTAAAATTATTAATCTTTATGAAAAAATCAATTATGGCGTTAAGTGCTGCACTTTTGCTTGGAGGAATAGCCTCTGCCCAAAAAGTGGAATTTGAAGAATACAATTTAGATAACGGAATGCACGTTATTTTACACAACGATCCTTCCGCGCCAGTGGTTGTGACCTCTGTTATGTATCACGTGGGAGCAAAAGATGAAAAACCAGATAGAACAGGTTTTGCTCACTTTTTTGAGCATCTATTATTTGAAGGAACTCAAAATATCAAACGTGGCGAATGGATGAAAATTGTTTCTTCGAATGGAGGTGTAAATAATGCTAACACTAGCGACGATAGAACGTATTACTACGAAGTTTTTCCTTCGAACAATCTAGAATTAGGACTTTGGATGGAATCTGAAAGAATGATGCATCCTGTTATTAATCAAATAGGTGTTGATACCCAAAATGAAGTTGTTAAAGAGGAAAAAAGAACCAGTTTTGACAATCGCCCTTACGGAAATATCCTTACGGTTGTAAAAGAAAACATGTTTAAAAATCATCCTTATCGCTGGTCACCCATTGGCTCAATGGCCCATTTGGATGCGGCAACTTTAGAGGAATTTCAAGCTTTTAATAAAAAATTCTACACACCAAATAATGCTGTTTTGGTTGTAGCTGGTCAAATAGACAAGGTGCAAACTAAAGCCTGGATACAAAAATATTTTGGTGCAATTCCAAGAGGTGTAGAATTAAAAAGACAAACTTTTATTGAAGAACCAATTACTCAAACCATAAAAGCATCGTATCAAGATCCTAATATCCAAATTCCAATGCTGGTGACATCTTACCGAACTCCTTCTATGAAAACCAAAGAAGCCCGAGTTTTGAATTTAATTTCTTCCTATTTAAGCGACGGAAAAAGTTCTAAGTTGTATAAAAAAATAGTAGATCAGAAAAAAATGGCATTGCAAATTGGAGCAGTGGGTTTTAGCCAAGAAGACTACGGAATGTATATTATATATGGTTTGCCAATGGGAACAGCCACTACCACAGATTTGCTAAAAGAAATTGATGAAGAAATTGTAAAGATTCAAACCGATTTGATTTCCGAAAAAGATTTCCAAAAATTACAAAACACCTTTGATAATCAATTTGTAAATACCAATGCTGGTGTGGAAGGAATTGCTGAAAATTTAGCTAAATTCTATATGCTCTACGGCGACATCAATTTGATTAATTCTGAGATTGATTTATACCACTCCATTACTAGAGAAGAAATTAGAGACGTGGCAAAAAAATATTTAAATCCAAATCAAAGATTGGTTTTGGATTATGTTCCATCAACTGAAAAAGCTCAAAACTAAGACCTATATCATGAAAAAATCAAGTATACTAATATTCATTTTGTTCTTAACCGCAATGATGCAAGCACAAGACCGTCCGCAACCTAAACCTGGAAAAGCGCCAGTAGTAAATATCAAAAAACCGCAAACTTTTGTTTTGACCAATGGCTTGAAAGTGATGATTGTAGAAGATCACAAATTACCAAGAGTCACCTACAACCTTACCTTAGACAACGCTCCTTTTGCCGAAGGAAACAAAAAAGGGGTCGATGATTTGACAAGTAGCCTGATTGGGAATGGTTCTAAAAAAATAACAAAAGATCTTTTTAACGAAGAAATTGATTTTTTTGGAGCTAACGTTAACTTTAGTTCCCGAGGTGCTTACGCAAGTTCTCTTTCAAAATATGCCAATCGCGTTTTAGAATTGATGGCTGATGGCGCATTGAATCCTAACTTTACACAAGTAGAATTCGACAAGGAAAAAGCCAAAATGATTGAAGGGCTTAAAGCCGAAGAAAAAAGTGTTCCTGCAATAGCCAGTAGAGTTGGCGATGCTTTGGCTTTCGGAAAATCACATCCAGCAGGAGAATTCGTAACCGTAGAAACATTGAATAATGTCACACTTGCCGATGTTCAAGCCAATTACCAAAACTATTTTGTCCCAGAAAACGGGTATTTAGTAGTTATTGGCGATGTGAAATACAATAAAATAAAATCGGTTGTCGAAAAACTATTTGGTTCTTGGCAAAAAAGAAGCACTCCAAATTTATCTTACAGCGATCCGAAAAACGTTGATTTCACCCAAATTAATTTTATTGACATGCCCAATGCGGTTCAATCTGAAATTTCATTGATAAACACCGTTAATTTAAAAATGAGTGATCCTGATTTTTTCCCAGCCGCCATTGCAACTTACATCTTGGGAGGTGATTTCAATAGTTATTTGAACATGAATTTAAGAGAAAAACATGGTTGGACTTATGGTGCCAATGCCATTATTGGTTCAGGAAAATACGTTTCAAAACTAAAATCCGCTTCGGCAGTGAGAAATGTTGTAACCGATAGCGCTGTTGTAGAATTTATTAAGGAAATTAAAAAAATTAGAACCGAAAAAGTAAGCGACGAATTGCTGAATAATGTCAAAGCAAGCTACATCGGGCGTTTTGTAATGCAGGTCGAAAAACCTCAAACTGTTGCGAGATATGCACTGAATATTGAAATAGAAAAGCTACCCGCAGATTTTTACGAAAACTATATCAAAAACATAAGTGCCGTAACTCCTGAGCAAGTGCAGATTGCCGCCAATAAGTATTTCCTTGTTGACAATAGCAGAATTGTAATTGCAGGAAAAGGTTCGGATGTGCTTCCAGGTTTAGAAAAACTAAAAATTCCGATATTTTATTTCGACAAATACGGAAATCCATTAGAAAAACCTGTAGCCAAAAAAGAAGTTCCAGCAGGTGTAACTGCTAAAACAGTTTTGGAAAATTACATCAAAGCTATTGGTGGAGAAAAAGCAGTTGCGGCTGTAAAAACAATTTCGATGTTAGGATCAGCTTCAATTCCACAAGCACCATCACCGCTTTCATTTACTAATAAAGCAGATGCCAAAGGGAAATTATTGATTGAAATCGCAATGGGACCAATGAGTTTGATGAAACAAGTGGTAAATGAAAAAGGCGCTTATGTAGTACAACAAGGTCAAAGAAAAAACATTGAAGGAAATGATTTAGCCGAAATGAAAGCCAGTGCCACTCCATTTGAAGAACTGCAATTGGCCAAAAAAACAGGACTTACCATCAGCGGAATCGAATCTATAAATGGCAATGACGCATACACCATTCAAAACGGCAAAACAACTTTGTATTACGACCTAAAATCAGGACTAAAAGTTGCCGAATCCAAAACCGTGGAACAAGGTCCAAATAAAATGACACAAACTACCAATTATGGAGATTATAGAGAAGTAAAAGGCGTAAAAGTCCCTTTCAACATCATCCAAAATGTAGGTTTCGAATTGGACATCAAAATGTCTGAAGTAAAAATCAACGAAGGAGTTTCTGACGCTGATTTCCAATAGAAGTTGGGAGACGTCCTTCGACAAGCTCAGGATGACAGTTGGAAGTTGGAAGTTAGAAGTTAGAACAGCGAAAACCTCTTGAGAAATCAAGGGGTTTTCGTTTTTTATTACAAAGAAGCAAGGAAAATAGATTTGGGGAATATAATTGTAAGATGGATAGCTTTGTACTACTATTTTTCTTATTTTTGAGAGGTGTTAAAAAACACCTATTCGACAATATTAAGAAATACAATGCTTTTTTTATGTTGTTGGGAGTAAAAAGATTGAAAATCAAATGATTAGATATAATTGCAGCAATGGGAGTTGTGTATATTTAAGAGTTGGCTGACAGCGTCTGAAAACACATAAAAACAAAATAAGAATAAAATGGACATATATCAAAAAGCGGAAGAACAAATAATTGATAAACAAAAAATTGTAGATTTCGACATTAAAGAATTTACTATTGAATTGATTATTTCGAAATATCTAAACGGCAAGGAAACTGACGACAATGACATTTTTATACCAACTTACCAAAGAAATTTCGTTTGGGATATAGAGCGTCAATCAAAGTTTGTTGAATCGGTAATTTTAGGTCTTCCAATTCCTTATATTTTCTCCGCTGATACTGATGGTAGATTAGAAATTGTAGATGGTTCACAAAGATTAAGAACATTAGTATCATTTGTTTCGAATACTTTAGTATTAAAAAACCTTGAAATACTTACAAGTCTGAACGGTTTTCATTACAAAGATTTGACAAAACCAAGACAAAGAAAATTTCAGAACTCAACAATCAGAATGATAGCTTTATCAGACAAAAGTGATGAAGATGTTCGCTTTATGATGTTCGAAAGAATAAATACAGGAAGTGCTTTACTCAAAGAAATGGAAAAGCGAAAAGGTATTTTTGGTGGTAAGTTTATGGATTTTGTATATAATGAATGTTCATCACATCCTTTGTTTATTAGAAATACTAGATTTACTCCAGTTCTTGAAAAACGTGGTGAAGCCCAAGAGCTTATTATAAGATTTTTTGCATATTCGGAAAGCTACAAAGTTGTAAAAACAGGAGTAAATGATTTTTTAAATAATTTTGTAGAAACAAAAAACAAATCATTTGACAAAGAAAAAATGTACAATGAGTTTGATAAAATGTTAAAATTTGTTGATACATATTTACCTTATGGTTTTATTAAATCAGCAAATTCAATAAAAACTCCAAGAGTAAGATTTGACGCATTATCTGTCGGTGTTAATTTGGCATTAAAGGAAAATCCTCTACTAACTTTAAATAATACCGATTGGTTAAATAGTTCAGCTTTTAACGATCTAATTACAAAAGGAGGACAAAATGCTCCAACAGCGATTAAAAATCGAATAGAATATGTTTTGGAAAAACTTATCAATTAACATATGACATCTGTTTTAGTAGATTTTGAAAAACGAGTAAGTGAGATAGAAATGTATTTTTCATTGATAGAAAATATTGGTGAAAAAGATGCTAAAATTTACTTTCCGAATAATATTCGAAAAAAAATACAGCCACATAATATCGAATTAATAAAAGTTTTAAAAGCAAATTCTTTTCTTTTACTCTATAACTTATGTGAATCGTCAATTAAACAATCTTTAAATGAAATATACGATTCGATTAGCGCAGAAAAACCTAAATACTCAGAAGTAATTGATGAGATTAAAAAAATATGGTTGGTAGAAAAGCATAAAAATTTTAAAAACATTGCAGTTGACAATATCTTCACAGCAATAAATAATTTATCAGAAGAAATTATAGAAATTAAGTTTTCTGATAAAATTATTTCAGGAAATATAGATGGTTTAAAAATAAAAAATTTTTCGAATAAACACGGATTTTCAAGTAAAGTCCATAAAAACGCAAAAGACGGAAATAAATTACATCTTGTAAAAGTTCAAAGAAATAATTTAGCACACGGAATAGTTTCATTTGCAGAATGCGGAAGAAATTTTACAATTACAGAATTGAAAGAAATTAAACATCAAGTGATAATGTATTTAAGAACTATTTTAAAAAATATCGAAAAATATCTTTTAGAAAAAAAGTATATCAAATAAAACGCCAATCTGCCAACAGCGGTTGCAAAAATAGGGGTTTAGGCTTAATTTCAAGTTAGTTTTGTACTCCTAAAATTAGTCACTAACCGAAACCTTATCCATCATCCTAAAAATAAGCATTAAAAAGTTTCTATTTAATGAAACTTTTATATCTTTGTAAAAGCTAAATGGAAATAAATGGAAAAACAATTTGAGGTTATATTTTTGGAAGAAGTATTTGAATATTTAAAATCTCTCGAAGTCAAACATTCTGAAAAAATAATTTACAATATTCGAAAATCCGAAAACAAAAATGATCCAGAATTATTCAAAAAATTGGAAGATGATATTTGGGAATTTAGAACTTTGTTTCAAAAATTGCACTATCGATTGTTAGCATTTTGGGACAAAACTGATTCAGAAAAAACTTTGGTAATTTCAACCCACGGATTTGTGAAAAAGCAAAGCAAAGTTCCAAAAAAAGAAATTGAACGAGCAAAAAATTTGAGAAATAAATATTTTGAAGAAAAAGAAAACTTAAAGAAATTATGAAAACATTCACTTTAGACGAAGTTACCGATAAAATTGTTGGTAAAATTGGAACAGAAAATAGAGATAGATTTGAGTACGATTTACAAATGGACTTAATTGGAAAAGCAATTAAAGAAACAAGAATAGAACGTAAATTAACTCAAGAAGATTTAGGTAAATTAATTGGAGTACAAAAAGCGCAAATTTCGAGATTAGAAAATAATGCGAGTAATGCAACTATTGACACTTTAATGCGAGTATTTTCAGCATTAAAAGCAACAGTAAAATTACAAGTTGAGTTGCCTAATCTTCAAATAAGCATCGGAAAATAAAAAAACATCGAACAGCAGCAAGGGTTTCGTTGTGTGCGAAGCACAAACAATGAAATAGAAACCATCAAACGCAATAAATTATTTGAATAATTTCATAACAAAGACAATAAAGATAAAAGAAAAAGTTTTTTAATTTGAAGATTTTTAAATAGATTTTAAACATTTTTAAACCGCAACCCGAAACCTACTTCTTAGCCGACAAATAAACACCAACCAAAATAATAAAAGCACCCAAAAACTGTACTGGAGTAAGCATTTCATTGTCCAACAGTCCCCAAGAAAAAGCAACTATTGGAATTAAATAAGTGACCGATGTGGCAAAAACTGGTGATGAAATTTGTATGGTTTTAAAGAAAATGATATTGGCAATTCCTGTTCCCACAACTCCCAAAATAACAATATACAAAACCGAATGCTGAACACTCTCGACAGCAATTACCTCAAAAAAGCCAGAGAAAAACAAAACAATCAAAGCGGGAAACAACAATACCAGAAAATTCCCTGTTGTAATACTTAGCGGACTCAAATCGGATAAATATTTCTTGATTAAATTGACATTGGTTGCATAACAAATCGAGGCAATTATAATTAAAATGGCGTAATAATAATTTTGTTCTGGATGATGAATAGCTCCATTTATTATCAACAAAAATGTTCCAACTAAGCCAATAATAACTCCAAAAATCTGAGATCTTTTAAAATTCAGTCCAAAAGCCAAACCACCCAAAATCATGGTGTTTAATGGTGTAAGCGAATTCAGAATTGCACTCACAGAACTGTCGATTTGAGTTTGTGCAATCGAAAAAAGAAAAGCTGGAATAAATGTTCCTAAAGTGGCTGTCAAAGCAATATATTTCCATTGGTACAGTGGAATTTTAGACAAACTTTTGAAGCCGATTAGCAGTAGAAAAATGGCTGCAAAAATAATGCGCAACGAACCCAATTGCATTGGTGTCAACCCAACCAAACCTCTTTTAATCAAGATAAATGAACTCCCCCAAACCAATGCTAAAGCAATCAGGTAAACCCATTTCAATTGTTTCGATTCCATACCTATAAATTTTGGCTCAAAATTGTAATTATTTTATGAAATACCGATACTTTTTTTACTAAATTTGTTTACAAAATATACATTATCATAATCTTTAAATTCCAATAAAAATGAATTTCATCAAATCTATAGCAACAGTTCTACTTGCAAGCCTTTTACTTGTGGGTTGTAAAGAAAAATCAACAGAAGTGGTTTCGAATTCTGAAACGGAAGTTGAAACACCAAAAGTTAAAAAAGAAATTGCAGCAACCAATTTACAAACCGCAAGTTTCAACATAAAAGGAATGACTTGTGCAATAGGTTGTGCCAAAACAATAGAAGAAGAATTGAATGGTCTTGATGGCGTGCAAATCGCAAAAGTAGATTTTGACAAAGAATTAGCCACAGTATCTTTCGATAAAACTGTTTTAAATCCAAAAAAATTGACCAAAGTAGTTGAAGCAACAGCTGACGGGAAATCGTACACCGTTTCGAATATGAAGTTGTAATTTGAAATGTACTTTTAGCATAAAATTGCTATAAAAGCTTCTCTTTTGAGAGGCTTTTTGTGTGTAAATAGGAATCAAAAATGCACACATATTAATTGAACACGTTTTATTTTAGATTCAATAATTGATTTTTTATTGTAAAAGTGAAAAAGAATAAAGATTTCACCACTTTCAAAAAGCTGTTCAAAAAAATCATTCTAAGAGCCAATGAAAAAAATCTACTCTAATCTATTAAAAGCCAAAGAAACCAAACAGAAGCTTCTTGCTATTCTTCTTGATCCCGACAAAATTGATTTGGCAAATGTCGAATTGATCATCAAAAAAATAGCACAATCTCCCGCAACTCATATTTTCATTGGCGGAAGCACAATCGAAAACAATATTTTAGACGAATTAATTTTAAAGATACGTCAAACTTCAATATTCCTTGGTTGGGAGACTTTGCCCATCGTTTTGTTTCCTGGTAATCCGTCACAAATTTCTGCGCAAGCGGATGGAATTTTGTTTCTTTCGCTTATTTCTGGGAGAAATCCCGACTTTTTAATAGAACATCAAGTCAACGCAGTTTCAAGCCTCAAAAAAATGGATTTGGAAGTTATTTCTACAGGATATATTCTCATTGAGAGCGGAACTCAAACTGCCGTCGAAAGAGTTAGTAAAACCAAACCATTGAATAGAAATAATATACAATATGTAATTCAAACGGCGCAAGCTGGCGAAATGCTAGGTAATAAACTAATTTATCTCGAAGCGGGGAGTGGTGCCAAACAAGCCGTTCCGATGCAGATGATTGAACAAGTTGCTCAAAATATCAAAATTCCTTTGATTGTAGGTGGCGGAATAGTAGATTTGAAAGGAATTCAGGATGCTTATGATTCCGGTGCCGATTTGGTTGTTATCGGAACCGCTTTTGAAAATAATATTGATTTTTTTAATCCAACTATTAATTGAGAATACTATAAAAAGTCTCCATTTAAAACTACAAAAATAAATGTTCGAATATCTTTTTGCTCAATACAAAACCTATCCTACTTATGAAATTGTGTTGGAAATTACCGCAGTAATTTTCGGATTATGGAGTGTTTGGTGTGCAAAAAAAGATAATATTCTTGTTTTTCCAACTGGTTTAATCAATACAGCAATTTACGTGTTTTTGCTTTGGAAATGGTCTTTGCTGGGCGATATGATGATCAACGCCTACTATTTTGTGATGAGTGTTTATGGTTGGTACCATTGGACTAGAAAAACAGACAATGTGGTGACTTTTCCTATTTCAAGAATTTCAAAACAAGAAAAAAAATTTTCTGTAATTATTTTTCTGTTAACTGTCGTTTTTGTTGTTGCTATTTATTTATTTTTCGATAAATTTACAAATTGGTTGTCGTATGTTGACACTTTTGTAACGGGAATTTTCTTTGTTGGTATGTGGCTTATGGCCAAAAGAAAAATCGAAAATTGGATATTTTGGATCATCGGAGACCTCGTTTCCATTCCGCTGTATTTTGCAAAAGGATATACTTTTACTAGTTTTCAATATTTAGTATTCACAATAATTGCCGTTTTTGGCTACATAGAATGGAAAAAAACCTTAACCAACTTCAGACTACCCCAGGTTCAGGAGTAATTAAAATTGCTCTCTTTGGCCCAGAATCTACTGGTAAAACAACATTAGCAAAACAACTAGCCGAACATTTCAATACAGTTTGTGTTCCTGAATTTGCCCGTGATTATCTTCAAGAAAAATGGGACAAAACGGCTCAGATTTGTGATGTCGATGATATGTTACCGATTGCTTATGGTCAAACGCAATTAGAAAATGAACTCCTTTCAAAGGCTAATAAATTTCTTTTTTGTGACACCAATTTGATGGTAACCAAAGTCTTTTCGGAAGTGTATTACAACTATTGTGATCCACTATTAGACAAGGCCGCAAAAAAACACGAATACGATTTGGTTTTTTTGACAGACATTGATGTTCCTTGGGAAAAAGACGATTTGAGAGATAAACCTCAAGGACGAGAAGCGGTTTTTGACGTTTTCAAACAAACCTTGATCGATACTAACAGTCCGTTTATTACACTTTCTGGTAATAAAGAACTACGTTTGAAAAATGCAATTCAAATTAGTACTGATTTGGAAAATGCCAAAAAAACGGGTCTATCTTCGCACGATTTTGTTCAGATATTCGAACACGGCATTTCCTTAGATAGCATTCAAAATCAATTAGAAATTTTCAAAAACGGTATTTCAAAAGCGATTTTATTTGAACCAGCAACGGTGTCTAAAGGAATTTTGAAACTTTCCGAAAATGATTTCCAAAGTAAATCCGATTTTTTTGATGCCAATAAATCAAATTTTAAATTAGAAAAATTCGTTCCAGCATCTGGAGCAGCGTCTAGAATGTTTAAATTTTTGGCCGAATTTTTGAATGATTTTGACATTGAAAACGAAACCATCAATGGGTATATCAACAGGAAAAAGGATAAAGAGTTGCCCACTTTTATTGTCGGAATGAATAAATTTCCATTTTTTCAGGCGGTTTATTTAAAGTTGAAAGCGACCATCCCAAATTTTGATCAATTAGAGAGAGATTATAAAAATTATTATTTTATCCAATTTTTATTGTCTTCTGACTATTTTGATTTTGCTAACAGGCCTAAAGGAATTCTTCCTTTTCACAGATATGAAGCGCATGTTGCTACGGCAATTGAAGAGCATTTGTACGAATGTGCCAATTATTCGAGTTCAAATAGCACGTCAAACTTGCACTTTACAGTTTCAGAGAATCATTTAATTTTGTTTGAAAATATTATAACGACAATAAAACAGAAAGTTGAAAAAGAAACATCAACTACTATCAATATCAGTTATTCTTTTCAAAAGAAAAGTACAGATACGATTGCAGTTGACGCAAAAAACAACCCATTTAGAGATGAAAGTGGCAAATTATTCTTTCGTCCAGGAGGTCACGGCGCATTGATTGAAAATTTGAGCCATCTGGAAGCAGACGTTATTTTCATAAAAAACATCGACAATGTAATTCAAAATAACGCCGAAAAAATCACACTGTATAAAAAAGCTTTAGCAGGTATTTTGATCGAATTGCAACAACAAATTTTTCAGTATTTAAATCAAATTGACAATGCCAGTGAAGAGTTCTTAAATGAAATTCAAGCGTTTGCCGAAAATAATTTGAATATTGAATTACAAGAAAATTTTTCCAAATTTACTTTCGAAAACAAAATGAGTTATTTGAAAAACACTCTTGACCGACCCATTCGTATTTGTGGAATGGTAAAAAACGAAGGAGAGCCTGGCGGTGGGCCTTTTTGGGTTAGGGACCCAAAAGGAAATCTTTCTCTGCAAATTGTGGAATCTTCACAAGTAGATTTAGAGAATGCATCTCAGGTTAAAATTCTGAATAGTGCGACTTATTTTAATCCCGTAGATTTGGTTTGTGGCATTCGAAATTATAAAAACGAGAAATTTGACTTGACCCAATTTATAGACCATAACAGCGGTTTTATTGTCGAAAAGACTATTAAAGGAAAGCCAATAAAAAGTTATGAATTACCAGGTTTGTGGAATGGAGCAATGGCAAATTGGATTACCATCTTTGTTGATGTGCCATTACTTACATTCAATCCTGTGAAAACGGTTAATGATTTATTGAAACCATCTCACCAACCTAAATAATTTTGGAATCAGAAAAAATCATTTCGGAATTGCAGTTCAAAGCCGTGCGCAGTAGTGGCTCCGGTGGGCAAAACGTGAACAAAGTTTCCTCGAAAGTGGTTTTATCTTTTGATTTAAAAAATTCGCAAGCCTTGTCTGATGAAGAAAAAGTCTTGTTGGAAACCAAACTATCTTCAAGATTGACAACGGAAAATCTATTGATTTTGAATTGTGATGAAGACCGAAGTCAACTCAAAAACAAAGCCATTGTTACTAAACGGTTTCTGGACATTGTTACAGCTGGACTTGTGGTTCCAAAAATAAGGAAAGCGACAAAAATCCCAAAATCGGTTATTAGAAAACGCATCAAAGACAAAAAAAATGTAGCTGAAATTAAAAAAACGCGTCGCAAACCAGATTATTAGGAGGGAATTTGTCATTTATAAAGTTAAAAAAAGCTTTGTTCAAAGTACATTTTAAAAAAATATTCTAGACTATTTTTTGTAGTCTTTTGATTGGCAAATACATTCACTTCTTTAAAAAATGATTTTAAAAAAAATCCTTCCTTTTTTCTCGTATGTATTTCATCCGATATTTATTCCGGTTTATGCCGCCTTGTTTTACTTTTTTTCAAATACAACTTATTACACCAATTTAGAAAAATTATTTGTTATTTTTCAAATCGTTATTATTACGATTCTACTACCTATTCTTTTCTTTTTTGTTTTAAGAGCATCAGGTCAGATCAATTCTATGATGGTTGCCGATATTTCGCAGCGTAAAATTCCTTTGGTAATTCAGTGTTTTTTGACCATTTTATTGATTCGAAAAGGCATCACTTTAGAAAATTTTCCTGAATTTCATTTTTTCTTCTTAGGAGGATTGATGAGCACCATTATCGCGTTGGTTTTGCTGTTTTTTAAAACAAAAGCCAGTCTTCACATGGTTGCCATCAGCGCGTTAACGGTTTTTGTAATTGGATTAAGTATTCACAATCAAATTTTTAATGGCTATTGGGTTGCTTTTTTGGTTTTAATGAATGGTTTTGTAGCTTCCTCAAGGTTAGAAATGAAAGCACATACTCCCAGAGAATTGATAATTGGATTTATTTGGGGAATTATTCCTCAACTGTTTTTGCTGCCCTATTGGTTATAAAATATAGAACATAATTCCAATATTCAAGGAATTCATATCTATGGATTCGGTGTTAATTTTAGCAGATTGAAACAACGAATTCAAACCATAATAGGCGTATATATTTATCGAATTATACCCTACTGAGAGATATGTTCCGTATTGAAAGGTATTGAAATCTTTGTTGTTTGAGACTATTATTTTTCCATTTGAATCTTTGTAAATTGATTTATCATAAAGTAGATACCCCATTTTGAATCCTCCATAAACTCTCCAGAACTTATGACTTTCATAAGTGGAGGATCGCCAGCGAAATTCAATAGGCACTTCGACAAGCAACTGACTGAATTTGTTTTTATCATACGAAATATTCGATTCAAGAATTGTATATTCTGGAGTTTGATTCGATGCTGTAATTTTTAGATTTTGAATAAAGTTATTATAGGAAAGTCCAATTCCTGGAGCAATTGCAATCGTTCGGGTCTTATTTACTGGAAAATCTCTTAGAAATCCTATAGAAAAACCGGAAGAAAATTTTTCTTGGCTTACTCCCTTGGGTCTATTTTGTAAGGTGTTCAGTGTAAAGCTAAAATAAAACTGATCTTCTCTGTAAAGTGAATCTATTTTTATTTTCGGAGCATCTTCTGAACTTGTTTTTTCTTGCGAAAAAGCTGGGGATACTATTGCGAAAAACAGAAAGCTAAGAAATAATCGCATACTAAATTTTTGAGGTATAAAATTACAAAAAAAAGACAACCGAAAGTTTTCTTTTAATAGATATTGTAAATAGAGTCCAAAAAAACAGCAAGTTGAAGTATGTAAAATGTGTTGGTGGTTCATTTGTATAAAAAATCCTGACAGTATAACCATCAGGATTTAATAAAACTAAACTAAATATTAAATTAAAATTTCATCGTTAATCCTGTCAAAAAATTAATTCCTGCCTGAGGATAATAATATACATATCCTCCTCCATAATCTGCTCCATTAGAAATGTAATCCACGTTAAAAATGTTGTTGACCAAAGCATTAATTACAATAGATTTAAAAATTGATTTAGTTGTAATTTCATAAGAAGCATTGAAATCATTGACAAAATAAGCTTTCAGCTTGCCACTAGCATTGTCTAGATTGTTCATGTATTGCTCGCTAACATATTTAGACAACAAACTCAGTCTCAATGCTGGCATTGGCAAAAAAGTCAACATATTTCCAGCAATAAAACCGGGGGAATACACAATATTGGTATTACCCAAGTTGGTTAAGCTGCCATTTACATCCGAGATAAAATCGATATTCTTGTTTCTGCTAATTGTAAAATTGGGTTGCAACAACCATTTTTCAGATAGTTGAAAAACAGCGTCAACTTCGAGACCCAATCGATAACTATCGCCGCTGTTTTGGCGAATAGGATTTCCCACATCGTCAAAACCACCAGTCAAAACCAGCTGATCTTTGTAGGCCATATAATAAAGATTTGTGTTGATTTTTGCATTCTCTGTCTCCAATCTCCAACCCAATTCATAGTCGTTTAACTTTTCAGGCTTTGGATTTCCGTTTTCATAATCGGTGCGGTTGGGTTCTCGATTGGCTTTGGCATACGAAAAATACAATTTATTATTGGTGTTAATATCATAATTCAATCCCGCTTTTGGATTAAAGAAATTGAAGTTGTCGTTGACTATTCCAGTTTCGTAACTATTGGCTTTGTACTGCACATTTCGAAGTTGCAAATCGCCATACAAGCTAATTTTTTCTGTAATTTGATAATTGGCTTTGGCAAAAATATTTCCATCAGTTTTTGTTGCAGTATCATTATAATACTGGTCGCCTAGTTCACTTTTCGAAGCATATCTAGCCCAAATTACTTTGCCAAAATGATCACCTTCGTACTTGTTCCAGCCTCCACCAAGAATGACATCTAGTTTTTCGCTTTTGTAATTGGCTGAAAATGTTGTTCCGTAAAAATCATTGTCCAACCATTTCTGACGAATCAAATCTGTAGTGGTTTGGGTTCCAACAGCAAGCAATCCGTAATCTGCGAAATCAGCACCTTCTTTGTAATTTTCATAATACCCTTTTCCTTTCGTGTAATGAAAAGCCAAATTCGTACTCCAATTTCCAGTAATTTTTTCATTCCAATGCAATTGATAATGATCTTGTTGGTAGTTATCGGTTTCGTTGTCATAGAAACGGATTTTTCCGAACTCATCGGTAAACATTCCTGCAGAGTTGAAGGTTCTATCGGTTGCTAAAGTAGCGGCATCAATTCCGTTCCATGATTGATAAGTTTTTTCCGTTCCTCCAAAAGCCAAGGCTTTAATCAAAGTTGTACTACCTACATAAGTTCCTTGAAGAAAATAGGATTTCAAATCGGAGCTCCCTCTGTCAATAAAACCATCTGATTTCAATGTGGACAAACGTCCTGCAATTTCAAAATGGTCGTTCATCAAACCGGTACTGAATTTTACCGTATTTTTATTGGTATTGAAACTTCCAAAGGAACTCGAAATTTCGCCCGTAGCCTTATCGGAATAGGAATCCGTTAGCATATTTAGGCTCGCTCCAAATGCGCCAGAACCATTAGTTGAGGTTCCAACTCCTCTTTGCAACTGAATGCTCTCTAAAGAGGAAGCAAAATCAGGCATATTGACCCAGAAAGTTCCGTGGCTCTCGGAGTCGTTGTAAGGAATTCCGTTGATAGTAACATTGACACGGGTGGCATCGCTACCACGAACCCGAATCCCGGTATAACCAACTCCATTTCCAGCATCTGAGGTGGTAACGACTGATGGCAAATAATTCATCAAAATAGGAATGTCTTGGCCTAAGTTTCGAAATTTGATTTCTTTTTTGTCTAAATTACTGAAAGAAACTGGCGTTTTTGAAGTGACTCGAACTGCTGAAACTAAAACTTCGTCAAGCGGGTTGACTTTGGTAGTGTCTTTTTCTTTTACTTGAGCAAAAGTGATTAAAGAAAATAGAAAAAAGAGAATAGATAATAGACGAAAAAAAATAGTGTTTTGCGTCTTTGCGCTTTCGCGGCTAAAAAAAATGGTATTCATCCGTAAATAGTTTTACGAATAAAAGGGGGAATTATTCTTTTGTTAAATTAAAAGTTGATTGTTTTGAATTTCCAGAAGACGTGCACTCCTTCTTTGATTCTATTTTCCCTTAACAGCATTACCTGTTCAGGTTCTATGGGTATAATCTCAGCCGTCATTCCATTTCTGGAATTCAGCACCCCTTTGAGACGGGTCAAAGATAGTTTATTTTTAAAATAAAAAAAATAATTTAAATTTCATTTTGGATCTTAAAACTTATAGACTTGCAAAAGTTGAAATTTATGAGGGCTAAATCTCTAAATAAAAATCTAAAAAAAGTATAACAACTATTAATGTAGAACTGTAAAATCAGATCTTATGATTTAAAATATCCAATCTTAATTATCCGTTTATTTAAAGTTGACTTAAATACTCTTTTGGAGTTTTTCCTGTATTTTTCTTGAATGCACGATTGAAAGTAGCTTTCGAATTGAATCCACAATCGTAGGCAATTCCAAGTAGAGTAGATTTTTTGTGTTCGCCATTGGCAAATCTAATTTTCACTGCATCAATTCGGTACGTATTAATACAATCGTTAAAGTTCATTTGAAAACCTTGATTGATTGTTTTTGAAATTACAGACGCATTCGTTTTTAATTTTTTGGCAACATCTGTAAGTGTTAATTCTGGATTTTCGAAAAGTTGTTCTTCTTGAATTAAAGTTTCAATTTTGGATTTCCAATGTTCCGTTTCAGGTGAATTTGAATCGTCAAAGAGCTCATATTCTATTTCAATACTGGAGTCTTTTTCAGTTGTTTGATTTCCGTTTAATAAAAGAATCGGATTTTTTTCAAAAAAAGACATTTCAAATGGAATAGTTGAGTTTATAGGATTTGAATAGCCTGTAATTGCGATGTAATACATCACAATCGAAAAGAATAGGTAAAACCACCAACTTCCTTGATAAGATTGTATTTCAGGATAAAATAATCCTATTATATCAAAAAGTATCGGCAAAAGTAGCATTACTAAAAAGGCTATTAAATAGGTTTTTATCCATTTGAATAAAATGCTATCCGCATAACTTACTACCTGAAATATTAGTTTTTTGTACACATTATAATATCGAATACTCAAAACAAAATAAAAAATCATTGAAATTAATCCCAGCTTTTGGTACCAATCTTCAAAATCTTTATCCATTCCGTCTTTATAAAAATAATAATCCCCAAAAATGAATTTGTCATAAACCCAAATTGCTATGATATATAGTAAATAAACGAATCCAGGAAGTAAATGAATCGCTTCCTTTTTTGAAAATCGAAAAGAGGGATTTAATAAACTTTGAGTATAAAAAAAGATAATCGGACCCACAAGAAACAAATGCTGAAAAGGAATGTAAAATAAAATATCTCTGTAGGGTTGATTGTCATACCAGCCCGCAAAACCAAGCATCCAAGGCGCGATGTACAAACTGCAAAGAAAAATAAAAAGACTCAGCCAATAGTTCGATTTGTTTTCGGTTCTAATTGCTTTCACTAACAATAAAACACTATAAATTATTCCTTGTGAAAAAGAAATAAGCAAGAGCGAACTGTAAAATCCAAACTGAAAAAGCATCTAGAAGTTTTTGTAAAAATAACTTTTAATTGATTATAATATAGCTCCCGAAAGATTAAATTTCATTGCTAATTATTCTTAACTATCTTTGCCAAAAAATTCCCCTTGATAAAAATAGGCAACATAGAACTTCCTGATTTCCCACTACTTCTCGCACCAATGGAAGATGTGAGCGATCCGCCATTTCGCAGATTGTGCAAACAGCACGGTGCCGATTTGATGTATTCCGAATTTATTTCCTCCGAAGGATTAATTCGTGACGCCATCAAAAGCCGAATGAAATTGGATATTTTCGATTACGAAAGACCCGTTGGAATCCAGATTTTTGGTGGAGATGAAGAGGCAATGGCACTGTCGTCTAAAATTGTTTCTACGGTAAATCCAGACATCATTGATATTAATTTTGGGTGTCCTGTAAAGAAAGTTGTTTGCAAAGGCGCAGGCGCAGGTGTTTTGAAAGATGTCGATTTGATGATTCGATTAACACAAGCAGTTATCGATAGCACCCATTTGCCAGTTACTGTAAAAACTCGTTTGGGCTGGGATGATAATTCCATCAATATTGATGAGGTTGCCGAACGTTTGCAGGATATTGGAGTTGCTGCTTTGAGTATTCACGCCCGAACTCGCGCTCAAATGTATAAAGGCCATTCGGATTGGTCACACATTGCGAGAGTAAAAAACAATCCTAGAATCACAATGCCAATTTTCGGAAACGGCGATATCGATTCCCCAGAAAAAGCATTGCAATATAAAAATGAATACGGCATCGATGGCATTATGATTGGCCGTGCTGCCATTGGTTATCCTTGGATTTTTGATGAAATCAAACATTACTTTAAAACGGGGGAACATTTAGCAAAACCGACAGTTGAAAATAGAGTGGAAGCCGTTCGGAATCACCTGACTTGGGCAATGGATTGGAAAGGCGAACGATTGGGAATTGTAGAAACGCGTCCTCATTATACCAATTATTTCAAAGGAATTCATTCGTTTAAACCGTTCAAACAACAATTGGTTACTTTAGACCATCCAGAAGAATTATTTTCTGTTTTGAATGAAATTGAAGAAGCTTATTCGGGATATGAGGTGGTGTAAGGATTCAGATTTGACACAGCGTTTATAAAAAGAGCTGTTTTTCCTTTAATAAAGTTTGAAACTTTGGACAAAACGGCGAAAGTTTTTTTTAAAAGTAGTTTACAATTTTTATAAATTTGTACTACACTTTGTTTTTTAACTCCTCTATTCTTTCCTCCAATAATTCTATTTGCTTGTCCTTGCTTTTTAGAATTTCTTCAAGAAGATTTTTATCAATTTATTTAGTTGTAAAATTGTTGTTTTTTAGTAATTAAAATAAAATTTATGATTTACCGTAAATATATTTATATAATTTTTGTTGCCATTGGTATTATTGGTTGTAAAACCAGAATTAATCAAATGGTGAACCATCAGCGAGAGTGTCGATGGAAAACTACAGACACCCTTGATTTTGTTTATATTTCAAAAGGAAAATATTCTAAAGGAAAAGAGATAGGTACTTGGAAATATTTTTATAATGGGAAATTAGTTAGAAAAGAAAAATATCACTATGCAATTTGTAATATGACTTTTTATCATCCAAATGGAAAAATCATGAAGCAAGGAAAATCGAAAACTGAAAGTAATTCAGAAACAAGTCATTGGTATTACTACGGGAAATGGCATTTTTATAATACAAAAGGAAAATTAGATTCTATAAAAGAGTATCAACAAGAAATTGCAACAGATAGTTTGGATATTAATATTTTGGAAAATAATTAGTTTTAATTTGTCTAACATTCCTAATCTAAAAACTTCTTACTCACTTGACTACTTGCAATCAACGAAGCGATGAAGCCAAGTGCAACAATGGTTGCCAAGACAATCTGGAAGTTTTCATTTAAAAAAATGACGAAATATGTCCGAAGAATTATTTTCTGTTTTGAATGAAATTAAAGAGACTTATTCGGGATATGAGGTGGTTTAAGAATAAACAATCTGAATTATTGTTCTCAAATTTTCGCTATATTTGTTATAAATTATTTGATTATGAATGTCCAAACCGAAAAATCTCTTTTAATTGATTTACTTCAAAATATCAATGATGTTTCTATTATTCAGAAAGTGAAGAATTTTGTTTTGCACGAAATTGAACCTGTTTCTTTATCCGAAAATCAAAAAAAAGAACTGGATAAAAGAGTATTGGAACATCAAGAAAATCCTAATTCTGGTGTAGATGCATTAGAATTCTTAGATTCCTTAAAATCTAAATATGAGTTATAACAAACTCATTTTAAAAACTAATGCAGCTATTGAAATTGAAAATACAATTGCGCATTATGCTTTAATCAATATTGATTTAGCCAAAAGAATTGAGAAAGAAATACGATTAAGTTTTAAAACTATTGTTAAAAATCCTGAAAGTTTCCAATGTCGGTATTCTAAAATTAGAATATTTTGGTTGAATAAATTCCCTTATGGTTTGTATTATATCTGGGAAAAAGATGAAATATTTATTTTGGCATTTTGGCATTCAAAAGAAGATATTCCTAACAAGCTTCCTCAGATTTTGTAAACTAATCCAACAACTTCTTACTCACTCGACTACTCGCAATCAACGAAGCGATAAAGCCAAGCGTGACAATAGTTGCCAAAACAATCAATACGTTTTCTGTAGAAAAAACTACTGGATAAGCCAAAGTTGGTGTTATCATTACCAATTCAAAATGTTGTTGTAATAGCACAATTGCAATTCCTAAAGTCAAACCAATTATTCCTCCAAAAACACTCAATAACGTACCCTGTAACAGAAATATTTTACGCAAATCCTTGATTTCGGTTCCTAGATTTAAAAGCGTTTTTAGGTTGGCTTTTTTGTCGAGAATCATCATAATTAATGCGCCAATCAGGTTGAAAAGAGCGATGACAATCACTAACGTAAATATCAAATAAACCGCAAGATTTTCAGTATTCAACATTTTGTATAAAGCTTCATTAAGTTGAGCCCTGTTTTTGACAGTAATTTTATTGTTGAAAATAGTTTGGATTTTATTGATGACGGCATTTTCATCCGCATCTTTTTTCATTTTTACTTCTATTCCTGAAATTTGGTTGGGTTTGTATTCTAATAATTCCTGAGCCAAACCTAAATCGGCAAAAACATATTTAGAATCTAAATCTTCGCTTATGGCATAAATTCCGACGGGAGTAAGATTCATTTTATTAAAGGCTTCTTCGGGATTTTCGATGCTACCTTTCCCTGGTTTTGGAGCCAAAACCTCTAAATAATGATTGTAATCCAATAATCCCAATGAGAATTTATGGGCAATTCCGTAACCTACAACTACTTCATAAGAGTCTTTTTTTAGCCAATCTCCGTTGTAAATGATTTTTTTAAGCGCATTCACTTTGTTGAAATTTTCGTCAACACCCTTCAAATAAGTCACTTCTTGTTTTCCGTCGAATGTAAATAAAACTCGTTCTTCGATTATTTTACTGTAAGAAACGATGTCTGAAATTTGATTGATTTGGTTTTCTTGAGAAGTTGAAATAAAAAATGATTTTCCTAAAGTACTGTTAATTTTTAAATCAGGATCAATATCATTGGAAAACGAAAGACTAAAAACTTTCAAACCGCTAAAAACGGATAAAACTACAAACAAAGCCATTGCGCCAACAATGATTCCCATACTGGCAATGCGATTGATGATATTAATAGCATTGTTTTTGCTGTTGCTAAAAATATATCGTTTGGCTATGTAAAGAGGGAAATTCAATTTTTATTGAAATCTACGTTTGTCTAAAAGATCACGGTTTTCAATAGGATTTTCTTTATTTGACAAAGCATTGTCAATTTTTTCGATATAGTCTAATGAATCGTCTATGAAGAACACTAAATTAGGTACTTTTCGCAATTGCAAGCGTACTCTTTGCGATAAATCGTGTTTGATTAATTTAGAATTTGTTTTTATTCCCACTAAAGTTTCTTGGGCTTTTTCTTGAGGAAAAATGCTTAAATGCACCGTTGCCACTGATAAATCTGTAGTTACGATAACTTTGGATACTGAAATCATTAAATTTGAAATTCCGTTTTTTCTCACTTCACCTTGTAGAATGTCAACCAAATCTTTTTGGATCACGCCACCTATTTTTTTCTGTCTATTTGTTTCCATGTTGCAAAAATACTAATTTTTTGAGAGACACCGTTATAAAGTAACCAACGGATAAAATTTTAAGTAAAGTTTTTTTGAAAAACCATAAAAATTCCTTATTTTTAATGATGTAAATTTCAATTTAACTATGAACAAAATAGAACACATAGGAATAGCCGTTGCAAATTTAGAGGAATCCTCCATTATTTATGAAAAACTCTTTGGTGCACCATCTTACAAACAGGAGGAAGTCGCCAGTGAAGGTGTCAAAACAGCTTTTTTTATCAGTGGTCCAAATAAAATTGAACTTCTTGAAGCCACGAATCCCGAAAGTCCCATTGCAAAATTCATCTCAAAAAAAGGAGAAGGAATTCATCATATCGCTTTTGATGTCGATGATATTGTCGCCGAAATGGATCGATTGAAAAACGAAGGATTTATTGTTTTGAACGAAATTCCAAAAAAGGGAGCGGATAATAAATTAGTTGCTTTTTTGCACCCAAAAAGTACTAATGGTGTTTTGATAGAATTGTGCCAAGAGATTCGATAAATTTGGAATGGTTTTGTATGGTTTAAGGAATCTAGAAATCAATAGGTTCTGTATTAAGTGTTGCTTTAAAGCAGTAAAATAAAAATCTATTTAAAAAATAGTTGCAAAAAATATAAAATAGTAGTAATTTCGCAACCGCAATAATGGTCCTATAGCTCATTCGGTTAGAGCAACTGACTCATAATCAGTAGGTGCTTGGTTCGATTCCAAGTGGGACCACAAATAAAAACCGTAATTAGCTTTAAATTAAGTAATTACGGTTTTTTTATTTTAATATTTGTACGATTATTGTATTGTTGATTCAAAAATCCCTTTTAAGTGCCTCTTTTAAGTAAAAAAAACTTTGTTTTTTCAGGTACATATTTTACACTTTTTACACTTCATTACTTTTGAAAATATCTTTAATATTAAACTCACTTTCTTTTTGTTCTAAAAATATAGGTCGTTCGCCTGTGTAGTTTATGCAAAATTTATTGATATGATATTCCGTTGCTGTTATAACCTCATCTTTTGTCATTTCAAAAATACAAATTACAGTCAATGCCTTGCATACTATTTCTGTGGCTTGTTTTGAATTTATGTCATCACGTTTGATAAAATTCAAAAGTTCGTTGTAGTTGTTTATTTGAACAGTCATATTAATATTTGTTTTCGAGTGCTTCGCTTATTTCTCTAATCTCTTGGGGTCTCATACCAGTACCTAAATTTATAACGATTGGATTAAATCCGTTTTCTTTATCTGTGGTTAATTCAGTAGCTTTTAAAGTAGGAACAACAAATTTTGATAATTCAATTATCATTTTTAACCGTTGTAATGGTTCTAAACTTTTGAGGTCGCTATCTAACTGCTCCAAATTATTTGAAACTAAATTTTGATAGTGCTCTCTTATTTCTGCGGTGGTTTTGTTTACTGCTCCAGTAGTTCGCCCGCCTGTTTTTATGCCTTTTGCCATTTGTCTAAATTAATCTATTATAGATAAAACAAATATAATAAATTATTTCAATAGTTATTTATTATAACTATATTTGTTGAGGTTTACCGCTTGCCTGTGGTTTGACTATTTGAACAAAAAAAAGGCGTTCCGTTTTTGGTTCGCCTTTAGTTATTTTATTAAAATTCAATTATTTTAGATATTGAGTGTTAATAATCTTATTGTTATTATCTAAATATACTTTTGTGTGAAGTATTGTATCGGGCGATGTTTTAACTGCTACAATTTTATAATATTGATTGTTGCCCTTTAATTTTGAAAGTGTTTCAAGGTCTTCATTAACACTAATTATGTGTTGTGTAATCTCATCACAAATTGATGCACTAATTTTCATTTTTTCAAGAGTTGAAGTTAGCTTTGAGTCTGACATTTCTTCCAAAGGGACTGACTTATATTCGAATAGTTCATTTTCTTTTTTAAAGTTATCGCATTCCATTTGCGCTTTTTCTTGTCTTTTTTTATGATATTTTGCAATTTCATTATAGGCTTCCCTATCTGACAATTCAACACAAGTATATTTAACCCAAGTTGCAGCTAATCATCCCGAACTTTCTGTGTTTAGAGCATATTGGTGATTTTTAATTTCCAGTTTGTGTACTACGGATTTTTTGG
>JAYVIK010000257.1:0-23958 GCA_043770265.1 Flavobacterium sp.
TGGTCTAATCCTTTTTAAAATTTTACAATGGTTAATGCCGATAGACAATATATTGAGTACAATTTATTGGACTCTTATATATTGCTAATCGGTATTATTTCTTTTTGACCAAATAAAAATGATATTGGCTAATTTTTGGCTTGGTATTCTGAAGTAGATTTTTAAAATTAAGGGAAAGCTTTTCCTCATTTAGGAATTGGTATTTAAACTGTAGTTTAAATAAAAGAAAGGATTTTATAACGGCTTATTTTGTTTTATTGGCTTCGGCAATATATCTTTCTAATGCCATTGTCATAGAAGGTGTCTCGGGAGTTGGAGCAAGAATATCAATTCTTAATCCGTTTTCTAGGGCTTCTTTTTGAGTAGTGCTACCAAAAACGGCTATTCTTGTATTGTTTTGTTCGAAACTCGGAAAATTCATGAATAGTGATTTTATTCCTGTTGGACTAAAAAAAGCTAAAACATCATAATACACATCGGCTAAGTCGGATAAATCACTCATTACCGTTTTGTAAAAAACCGCTTGAGTCCAATCTACTTTCAAGTTGTTTAGTGTGATTGGAGCGTCTGCATTCAATTGATCCGAAGCGGGAAGTAAGAACTTCTCGTCTTTGTATTTTTTAATTAATGGCGATAAATCAGCAAAATCTTTGGAGCCTACATAAATTTTACGTTTTCTATACACCACATATTTTTGTAGATAGAAAGCAATAGCTTCGGATTGGCAAAAATACTTTAAACTTTCCGGGACTTTGTAGCGCATTTCGTCAGCGACTCTAAAAAAATGGTCTACTGCATTTTTGCTTGTTAAGATAATAGCAGTAAAATGATTTAAATCAATTTTCTGAAGTCTAATCTCTTTAGCATTTACTCCTTCTACATGAATAAAAGGTCTGAAATCAATTTTAACTTTATGTTTTTGTTGAAGCTCAAAATAAGGAGAGTTTTCTACTTTAGGTTCAGGCTGTGACACCAAAATTGTTTTCACTTTCATAACTGACATTTTCTAAGCTATACTTTTTGTAAACCAATAATACATGAAATAATACGGTGCTATTTCGAGAGCGCAAAGATATAAAATAAAATAAAACAACTTACTAAATATTATATTTTGATAATTTTTTATTGAAACTAGATAGCTTAATGTGCAAACTATCAAGACAATAAAAATTAGGATTGTCATAAAATTACTTGAAACTAGATCATTGTAGAAGAGAATAATGTTAATAGGCAATAAGAATAAACCTATGTAAGTCCTGAAAATAACTTTTTGTAGGTTGAATTGCTCTACGAATTCTTCAATATTGAATGAATTGGCAATAATTTTTTCTACTAAAAATTTAGACAAAACAAAATAAAGTAGGAGTGTAATAATTTTAATAAACAAAACCCAATCTGTTTTTGAGGTATTTTCAAAATATGAAAGTGAAATTTGAATAAAAAAAGCAAAGGAAATAAGTTGAACAAAAAATAAAGCTACTGTAAAACTACTCCTAAGATGGCTACCTTCTTTGTATATATTGATGTATTTATCCGAATAAATTAATTTTACAAATTCTGTAAATCGATTTTCAAAAGCAGTTTTCGTTGCTGCGATAGTAGCAAATGAAAGTACAAACAGGATAGTAGCCCAATCCTTGTTTTCGATTATCCTTGAATTTAATATAGTGTCAATCATATTGAAGCAAAATTACTATTTTTTTATTTCATTATTTTCATTTTAAAATCGATATAAATTTAAATCGCAAATATACAAGAAGAATCCTGACACTATCTTTCTAAAAATACAAATATTAGCAACTCTTATGAATCAAATCGTATAAAAAGTTTACTTTTGCGGTGAAATTAATCGAAAATATGACTGATTGTATTGTTATAATTCCAACCTATAACGAAATTGAAAATATCGAAAGCATCATTAGGGCTGTGCTTTGTCAACACAAACCATTTCATGTCCTAGTTATTGATGACAATTCGCCAGATCATACTGCAGAAAAGGTAACTCTTCTTCAATCAGAATTCGAAGGAAGATTGTTTTTAGAAAAGAGAATCGGAAAATTAGGTTTGGGAACAGCTTATGTTCACGGTTTTCGTTGGGCTTTGGAGCACAAATACAATTATGTTTTCGAAATGGATGCCGATTTTTCTCACAATCCAAACGACTTAGAAAAATTGTATGATGCTTGTCATTTTGGAGGAGCCGATTTAGCCATTGGTTCTCGTTATGCAACGGGTGTAAATGTCGTAAACTGGCCATTGAGTCGGGTTTTGATGTCTTATTTTGCATCTGTTTATGTTCGATTTATTACTGGAATGCAAATTCACGATGCCACAGCCGGTTTCATTTGCTATAAAAGCGAAGTTTTGCTTGGAATCAATTTAGATAAAATAAAATTTGTGGGTTATGCGTTTCAAATTGAAATGAAATACAGAACTTTTTGCAAAAAATTTCAAATTGTCGAAGTTCCAATTATTTTTACAGATAGAACAAAAGGACAATCCAAGATGAGTAGTGCCATTTTTAAAGAAGCGGTTTTAGGAGTTATCGCTTTACGTTTAAAAAAATTATTTAACACCTTATAAAGGAAAATCAAAATGAATAAGGTTTTAATCAAAAATGCCAAAATAGTTAACGAAGGAACTATTTTTGAAGGAGATGTTTTAATCGAAAATGACATAATTGTTGAAATTTCGGAAAGCATCAGCGCGAAATCATCTGAATGTAAAATTATTGATGCTGAAGGAAATTATTTAATTCCAGGTGCTATAGACGATCAAGTGCATTTTAGAGAACCAGGATTGACGCACAAAGGCGACATAGAATCGGAGTCAAAAGCTGCTGTTGCAGGTGGAATCACTTCGTTTATCGAGCAGCCTAATACGATTCCCAATGCGGTTACTCAAGAACTTTTAGAAGAAAAATATCAAATTGCTGCCGAGAAATCTTATGCGAATTATTCGTTTATGATGGGGGCAACCAATGATAATCTCGATGAGGTTCTGAAAACAAATCCGAAGAATGTTGCAGGAATTAAAATATTTTTGGGCTCATCAACAGGAAATATGTTGGTAGATAATGAAGAAGTTTTAGAAAGGATATTTTCAAGTACACCTTTGTTGATTGCAGTGCATTGTGAGGACGAAACCACCATAAAAAACAATTTAGAAAAATTCAAAGCCGAGTTTGGCGAAGACATTCCGGTAACGGCGCATCATCTCATTCGAAGCGAAGAAGCTTGTTATCTTTCGTCTTCCAAAGCGATTGCTTTAGCAAAAAAAACAGGCGCAAGATTGCACGTTTTTCATCTTTCGACTGCGAAAGAAATGGATTTATTTACCAATAAAATTCCATTAGAAGAAAAGAAAATCACTGCCGAAGTTTGTGTGCATCATTTATGGTTTACCAATGATGATTACGCAACCAAAGGGAATTTTATCAAATGGAATCCTGCTGTAAAAACGGCAAATGACCGAAAAGTTTTATGGGAAGCTTTGAATGATGGTAGAATCGATGTGATTGCCACAGACCACGCGCCTCATACATTCGAGGAAAAAAAACAATCCTATTTGAAAGCTCCTTCAGGCGGACCATTGGTACAACATGCCGTTGTCGCTATGTTTGAAGCCTATCATCAAGGGAAAATCAGCATTGAAAAAATTGTCGAAAAAATGTGCCACAATCCCGCTAAGATTTTCAAAATCGAAAAGCGTGGTTTTGTCAAAGAAGGCTATTTTGCCGATTTGGTTATTGTGAATTCAGGTTTGCCTTGGAGTGTGAAAAAAGAAAATATTTTAGCAAAATGTGGCTGGTCACCCTTTGAAGGGTTTACTTTCAAATCTAGAATAACACATACTTTTGTAAATGGACAATTGGTTTATTCTGCGTTCAAAGTAAAAGAAATCCGAGCAGGAAAACGATTATTGTTCGATAGAAACTAAAATAGAGATGAAGAAAATAATGCCATTTTTAATTGTTTTGTTTGTTCTTTCTGGCTGTAAAAAAGAGCTAGTCAAAGAGCCAAAACGCTTAATCGAAAGAGAAAAAATGGTAAATATTATGTATGATTTGTCACTTTTGGAAGCTATGAAAGTCGAAAATCCTGTTTTAATGGACTCTATTAAATACACATCGAACCAATACATTTATAAAAAATACAAAATTGATAGTATTCAATTTGCACAAAGTAACATCTATTATGCTGCTGATTACAAAGAATACGAAAAAATGTACAATCAGATTAAAGCTCGATTGGATAATGAAAAAACCCAAGTTAATTCCTTGATTAAAGCCGAAGCTAAGAAAAAAATAGTGATGGCAAAGAAAAAGAAAAAACTAAAAGAAAAAAAGGAAGCGGATTCTATCAAAAAGGTAAAACTGAAAATAGCTAAAGAGTCGGATTCTATAAAAAAGAGATTGCTTGAGGATAAAAAGAGACGAGTACAAATTAAGAAATGAAACCTTATAATTTAGAAATTTCCTTTATATATTGATGAATATCTAAAAATTCGGGTTGTATTTTGCTACTAATTTTCTCGTTTGAGTACAAATTTTTTGAGTGCGAAGCAATAGCCGTTGCTCTATCTAACTTTCTTTTCGTTCTAAAAAAGGTCGATACAAACCAATCCAATCTCCACATAAAGCCTGTTGATAAAGCACTTACATAAACGAATGGTCTTTTTACTTTCAAGGCATCGGCAATTGAATAAAATAAATCTTGAAATACTATATTTTGGGAAATGAGTGTAAATCGTTCATTTTTCAGCTCGCTTTTCATCAATTTTACTGCAATTCTAACAACATCTGTCACAACAATAAATCCGGTCGATCCTTTTGTGTAGAAAGGAAATTCCTTTTCAATTTTCTTGAACAGAACGCCACTTCCGTGTTCCCAAATTCTTGGGCCAAGTATAACGCCGGGATTTACAATTATACTATTCAAACCTTCTTGTTGGCCACGCCAAATCTCCATTTCCGCACCATATTTTGAAATTGCATAATCACTATGCGGTTTTTCTGGATTCCATTCGGTTTCTTCAGTGATGATTGTTTCATTTGCTGCCAAATCCCCAAGAGCTGCAATCGAACTCACAAAACAAAGCTTTTTTACTTTTTTGGCAATACAAAAATTGACAATATTTGCCGTTCCTTCGATATTTATTTTCCGTAATTTATTTTCGTCTTTTGGATCAAATGAAATCAAAGCCGCACAATGGTAAACGTAATCAATGTTTTCGAAAACAAGCTCCAAGGATGGAACATCAATAATATTGGCTTGAATCCACTCGATTTTTTCAAATAATAATTCCTTTTTTAAAAGAGAAAATAGTGATTTTGTCTTTTGAATAGTTTCCAGTTTTCGATAAATGGCGCGAACGTTTTCTCCATTTTCAATTAAATGAAGCAGCAAATGAGAGCCGACTAAACCTGTTCCTCCTGTGACTAAAATCATTTTGTAAATGTAGTAAAATCAATGTCAATATCAATTTCAATGGCAAAAAATCAATAAGAATTTGAAGGTAAAAAATAATTTAATAGCAAAAAACAAATTCATCATTCAAAGCTTCAAAATTTTCTCATTCGCATTGAGATTAATATTGAAATTGATATTGCTATTGTCATTGCTTTTTGAATTACTATCTTTGCCAAAATTGATTAAAAAAGATGAAGAATTTTATTGAAGAAGTGACTTGGCGAGGAATGCTTCACGATGTTATGCCCGGAACAGAAGAACATTTGATGGAACAAATGCGTGTGGCTTATGTGGGAATTGATCCAACTGCCGATTCATTGCACATAGGACATTTGGTTGGTGTAATGTTGTTGAAACATTTTCAAATATCTGGACACAAACCACTAGCATTGGTGGGAGGAGCAACAGGAATGATTGGCGATCCATCAGGAAAATCGAATGAAAGAAATTTGTTAGACGAAGCCACTTTGCGTCACAATCAAGAAGCTATAAAAGGACAACTATCCCGCTTTTTAGATTTTACTTCCGATGCTCCAAATGCTGCCGAATTAGTGAATAATTACGACTGGATGAAGAACTTTTCATTTCTGGATTTCATTCGTGATGTTGGAAAACATATTACGGTAAATTATATGATGGCAAAAGATTCAGTAAAAAAACGTTTGTCTTCTGAAGCTGCCGAAGGAATGTCATTTACGGAGTTTACCTATCAATTAGTACAAGGATATGACTTTTTGCATTTGTACAGAGATAAAAGCTGTACACTTCAAATGGGAGGAAGCGACCAATGGGGAAACATCACCACGGGAACCGAATTAGTGCGAAGAATCGCCAGCGGAAAAGCGTATGCACTGACATGTCCATTAATCACCAAAGCCGATGGAACTAAATTTGGAAAATCCGAAGGCGGAAATATTTGGTTGGATTCAGCCAGAACATCTCCATATAAATTTTATCAATATTGGTTGAATACTTCCGATGTTGATGCCGAAAAATACATCAAGATTTTTACTTTCATTTCGAAAGAAGAAATCGAAGAATTAACGATAAAACATAGAGAAACACCGCATTTGCGTATGCTGCAAAAACGTTTGGCCGAAGAAATTACGGTTATGGTTCATTCCAAAGATGATTTAGAAAATGCGATTAAAGCATCGAATATTTTGTTCGGAAATTCTACTTCAGAAGATTTGAAACAATTGGATGAAGCCACTTTTTTAGAAGTTTTTGATGGAGTTCCTCAAGCGGAAATTTCCAGAAACGAAATCGAAACAGGAATAAATATTGTGGATGTTTTAAACGAAAAAACAGGATTTTTAAAATCGAATGGTGAAGCCAGACGTGCTTTGACAGCCAATTCTATTTCGGTAAATCGAGAAAAAGTAACCGAAGAATTTGTGCTTTCGAATAAAGATTTAATCAACAAACAATTCGTATTATTACAAAGCGGGAAGAAAAATTATTTTGTGATTCGAGTTAAATAATTTTATAACTTTACTGAAATAATAACTGCTATGGAAACTATCAGGATTACTGCACACACTCAAGATGCTTCTCAAATTGAGGCGGTCAAAGCTTTTATGAAAGCACTAAAAATAAAATTTGAGATTACTAAAGACAAACCTTATAATCCAGAATTTGTTGAAAAGATAGTGTCTGGAGAGGAAGATTATCAAGCAGGAAAAGGTAGGAAAGTAACTATTGAAGAGCTCAACAGTTTATGGAAATAGTCTTTTTGCCAAAAGCAGACGATGATTTGCAGTTTTGGATCAAAACGGGTAATAAAGCTATTTTAAAAAAGATTGCCAAGCTAACGGAAGCTATTTAAGAAAACAATTATTCAGGAATTGGAAAACCAGAACCTTTAAAGTTTAATCTTACAGGGAAATGGTCTAGAAGAATTACAGATGAACATCGGTATGTTTACCAAATTGAAAATGATAGCATTTTAAAGGTATATTCTCTAAAAGGACATTACAATTGATGAAAATTATTTTGTGATTCGGGTAAAATAATTTTCTAACTTTACTAAAAATATTAAAAGCTATGGAAACTCAATTTTTGACTGACAAAAAAGGAAACAAAACAGGCGTTTTGTTGTCGATCAAACAATACAATAAATTAATCGAAAAATTGGAAGATTTAGAAGATGTACGTATTTATGATGAAGCCAAAAGAGAGGATGATGGCTATCGTATTTCTATGGATGAAGCTTTTAAAATTATTGAAGAAAAGCGCAAATTAGCGAAGTAATGGCTTATACTATCGAGTTTAGAAATAAAGTTTTGAAAGCTTTAATCAAAATTAATGAGCCTTATTACTCGGCAATCAAAAAGCAAATTTATGATTTAGCGGATAATCCGCGACCACAAGGCTATAGAAAGCTAAAAGGCAGAAAAGGATACAGAATTCGTGTTGGAAATTATAGAGTAATTTATGAAATATTTGATGATATTCTACTTATTGATGTTATAGATTTAGGGCACAGAAAAGAGATTTATGAATAGGGTTTTAAATTAACATCAAATTACAGTCTCGAATATCACTATTATCAAAATGTCCCAACACCTCCAAGGAGAAGTTGGGATTTTTTAGTTTTTATACAAATTCCACAAGGTCGATTGATAAATAAACAATCAAATAAATTTCTATTGCCTATATTTGTTTTTTAGAACAAAATTTTGATAGTTTATTTGTCCTAGAATCATTTCAATAATTTATTATCGGAATCCTTTTAATTTAAATTTTACTTTGAAAACCAAGCTGATAACCCCGTTTTTCACCTTATTTATTTTCTTCATCAATGCAGTTTTCACTCCTTGTTTAGGCCAGTCTCAAGTTGTTTTTAGTAAAATAAATCAAACCAATGGATTGTCAAACGACAGAGTGGGTAGCATTGTGAAAGAGAAAAATGGTTTTGTTTGGATTGGTACCGAAAACGGGTTAAATCGGTTTGATGGCAATAAAATTAAAATTTACAACAAGCAAAATAGCAACATCAGTTCCAATGACATTGTCGATTTATTGATAGATCGTAAAGGAAGAATTTGGATTGGTACATTTGGAGGAGGTTTAAACTTATACAATCCAACTAACGATAAATTCGTAGTTTATAAAAATAGTTTAAATAAAATCACTTCAATTCCTTCCAATGAATTGAACACTATTTTTGAGGATTCAAAAGGTACCATTTGGATAGGCACTAAAAATGGAATATCGGCATTTAATGAAAAAACGCAAACTTTTGCAACCTACCAATTCGACAGTAAAAATGTCAATTCTATTAGCCACAATGACGTTAGGAGTATTTATGAAGATGGAAATAAAAACCTCTGGATTGGTACTTTTGGTGGAGGATTAAATAAATTCAATCACACTACTGGAAAGTTCAATCGAATCAAGTCTTCAAGTACTATTTCGCCCGATTATATCCATTCTTTGTGTGGAATTAACAAAAATGAAATTCTGATAGGAACCAGCGGAAAAGGATTGCTGACCTTTGATGTGAATAGTTTGAGTTTCCAGAAAAAGTCTTATGGAATAGACAAGACGATTAATATTGTACGCCGTATTAAAAGGACTCAAAATGGTACAATTTGGCTAGGAACCGATGGTGTAGGACTTTTTAAAATAAAAAATATAAATAGTCTTCGTCCGATGGTCGATAATTATACCAATGATTCCCAAACGGATTTATCCATTTCTAGCAATGCCATTTATGCACTAATGGAAGACGAAAATTCCAATATTTGGTTGGGGACTGCTTGGAATGGAGTTGACGTTTTGAGTCTTAATAAAGATTATACTTTTATTCCAAGTAGCAGTAAAGGAGAATCTCCCGTTTCGGTATTGTCGGTCTATAAAAACCAAGAAGCTTTTTTTATGGGATTAGACGGGAGAGGATTGACCTTTTTTTCCGAAAAATCCAAGACTGTAAAGCGGTACAATAGCGCAAACAAAAATTCCATTGGTGACGATTACATTCAATATATTTATGAAGCTCAGGACGGAACGCTTTGGATTGGAACTTTTGTCAATGGATTGGTTAATTTCAACTACAATACAGGCAGTACTTCACAATTCAAACAGAATTTAGGCGATTCAAAATCTTTGAGTTTTAATGATGTTCGGTACATTGTCGAGGACGAGAAAAACAATTTTTGGATAGCGACTTGGGGAGGAGGTCTAAATTATTTTGATGTAAAGACAAAAGAGTTTAAAAGTTTTAAAGAAAAAACAGGATCTAAAAACACCATAAGTAGTGATAATGTGCTATCGCTTCAAAAAGACGGCTCTTTACTTTGGATGGCTACTTTTGGCGGTGGCGTAAATCTTTTGGATACCAAAACCAACCGATTTAAAGTCTTCAAAAGTGTAGAAAGCAATCCAAATTCTATAAGTAGCGATTATCTTTATAGTATTTTGAAAGATTCCAAAGGGAATATTTGGATGGGAACAGCTGGCGAAGGAATCAATATGTTGGATGCCAAAACGCAGAAAATAAATCGGTTTGATGATTTCAAGAATGTTCGTTATCAAACCGTAATGGCGATTGTGGAAGACAATAAAGGATTGATTTGGTTTAGTACCAAGCAAGGCATTTTCAATTATGATTATACCACAAAAACGTTTAAAAATTTCTCCAATCTGAACGAAGATTACCATATAAACTCAGGCTTCAAGGACGAAAAAGGATTGCTTTATTTTGGCTGTTCGAAAGGCGTTGTCAAATTCAATCCTGAAACCATCAAGGTAAAAAATGTCACTCCAAAGGTAAAATTTACCAGTTTTAAACTCTATAACAATGAAGTTCCCATTGGTGAAGACGAGATATTGAAAAAAGACATTTCTCTTTCTGAAAATATTACATTAGAACACGATCAAGACGTCATTACTTTTGAATTTGCAGCAATGCTTTTTCCCTCTTCTACTAGTTGCGAATACCAGATAAAAATGGAAAATTTCGACAAAAATTGGAGGTCAATAGGCAAGGAAGGATCATCTACTTATACCAATCTTTCTTCTGGCGATTATGTTTTTAAGGTAAGGAGTAGGAACTTGGGAAGTGAATGGTCAAATGATTATAGTTCGTTGAATATTAAAATCCTAAAACCATTTTGGTTAGAATGGTGGGCTTTTCTGTTGTATGCTATTTTAGGAATTTCACTTTTCTATGCTTTAATGAAATACCTCATTTCGTGGGAAAAAATGAAAGCAGATCTGCGATTTGAGAAATTTTCACACGAAAAAGACGTGGAACTTTACAATTTGAAACAAGATTTCTTTACCAATATTTCTCACGAAATTAGAACTCCCGTAACACTTATTTTGAGCTCGATAAATAAACTGTTGAAAAGTGATTCGCTTTCTGAAAATCAGCAACAAAATCCTTTTGGCACCATCAAAAAAAATGGAGAATATTTACTAAATCTCGTTAATGAACTTCTTGATTTTCGAAAATTAGAGCAGCAACAAATTAAATTAAAAGTGGTTAAAGGGGATTGGGTTAGCTTTAGCCAAGAAATATATTTGTCTTTTAAAGAATTTGCTTACCAAAAAGACATTAGATTTGAATTTGAATCTTCCAGCCCAACGATTGCATTGTGGTTCGATCAAAGTCAAATGGGGAAAGTACTTTATAATTTGTTTTCGAATGCCTTGAAATTCACTAGGGCTGGAGGGGCGATAAAACTTTCGATTACAGAAACCGACTCTGGTGTCCAGATGAAATTGGTCGATGAAGGAATTGGAATTTCAAAAAAGCACCTTTCCAAAATATTCAATCGGTTTTATCAAGCCAATGATTCCAATAGTAGTAATGGAACAGGTTTTGGATTAGGATTAACTATTTCGAACGAAATTGTACAATTGCATCAAGGAGAAATTAGCGTGACAAGTAAAAAAGGAGCGGGTAGCACATTTATAATTAAATTGAAAAAAGGAAGCGCTCATTACAACGAAGCTGAAATTGGCGAAAGCGAAACTAACAATGAACTCATTGATAATTATTTTATCACCAAACCCGATACTCGCGAGCTAATTGCACTTAATAGTGAGAATACCATAATTAAAGAACAAACCTTGCTTGTCGTTGAGGATAATTTGGACATCAGAAATTATATAGTCGAACTTTTATCGGACGAGTTTACGATTTTGCAAGCAGCTGATGGCAAGGAAGGATTAGAAATAGCCGTCGAAAAATCGCCCGATTTAATTATAAGTGATGTGATGATGCCAATAATGGACGGTATAGAACTTACCCATAATTTAAAATCTAATGTAAATACAAGCCACATTCCAGTTATTCTTTTAACTGCCAGAGCTTCTTTTATGAATAAAATGGAAGGTTTCGAAACGGGTGCTGATGATTATGTTACCAAGCCTTTTAACGAATCGCTCCTTCGTGCCAGAATTAAAAACATTCTTAAAAACAGAAGTTTATTACACGAAAAATTTCATTCTGAGGACACTAACGATATTGGTGAGTTGGTAAAAAACAAAAAAGACCAAGAATTTCTAGAAAACTTAGGACAATTTATAGAAAAAAATATTGATTCGGATAATCTAAGTGCCAATCTTGTGGCCAAAGAATTAGGGATGAGTCATTCTGTACTTTACAAAAAACTGAAAACAATAACCGGCTTATCTCTTGTGGAATATATGCGCGATTATAGATTAAAGAAAGCCAAACAACTGCTCAAAACCAAACAATTTACGATAAACGAAGTGTGCTATCAAGTAGGGTATTCCGACCGAAAATATTTCAGCAAGCTCTTCAAAGAACGTTTTGGTAATCCTCCCACTTTTTATATGAAGGAAAAATAAAATCCTTTATTTTGGTTTTTATTATTCGAACCCAGATTTGTTAATTAAATCAAAACATTCCTATACCTTTTATTTATAAGGCTTTTATGCCTTTTCTGGATTCAAAAAAAAACGATTTCGTACCCCCAAAAAAACGATTTCGTGCCCCTGTGGTCCTTTGTCATATCATTAATTTTGTAGTCAATTAAATTAGGATTCATTTAAAATGGCAATCCTTATTTATAGTATCAATAATTATAAACCAAAATTAAAGCTAAATTTGAAATAGGTATCCGTTTGATGTCAATCGAATATGTATCTAATAAAAAAATTTAGTCAGAATAAATATTAACCAACCAATTTATAAAAACTAAACATTGATAATTAAAAAAAGTATGAACACAAATCCAAAGCAAAATCGAAAAAGGACTCAGTTAGCAAAAAAGCTTGCTTGTTCGTTGATTGTTTTTTTAATACCGCTGCTGTTTTTTGGGCAGAAAGTAACCGTAAAAGGAACTATTGCAGATAAGGCTACTAATGCAAGTATTCCCGGAGTAACAATTACATTAAAAAACAGTACCATTAGTACTATTTCAGATTTTGATGGAAACTACCAAATTGTTGCCAATACTGGAGATATTGCCACATTTTCTTTTCTGGGATATGGAACATTGGAAAGAAAAATTTCGGGTAATGTATTAAATGTAACACTTCAAGAGGAAAACAAAACACTCAACGAAGTCGTAGTTATTGGATACGGAACTTCCAAGAAAAAGGATTTAACAGGTTCAGTTGCAACAATAAGTTCTAAAGATTTCCAAAAAGTACCCGTAACGAATATCGAGAGTTTAATAGCCAATAAATTGCCGGGTGTTCAAATCACTCCCACAAGCGGAAAGCCTGGAGCTGGAAGTTCTATTTTGATTCGTGGTGGCGCTTCATTAAGTGCGACGAATGATCCTTTATATGTAATTGACGGCGTACCAATTGAAGGTACGAATAATGGGCCTGGAGCTTTAAGCCAATTAAATCCAAATGATATAGAAAGTTTTACCGTTTTGAAAGACGCATCGGCAACCGCCATTTATGGATCGAGAGCCTCGAATGGGGTTGTCATTATTACCACAAAAAAAGGGAGTTTAAATGAGTTTAAAGTGAACGTTTCTGGCAATACCAGAGTGTCAACCATTATGCAAAATGCTTCGGTATTAACCGCGGATCAATATAGAGCGGTTGTAAGTGGTTTAGACTCAAATACACCTCCTAAAACTCCGGTTGGTAATGCCAACACTAATTGGCAAAATGAAATTTTTCAGGTTGGAATTGCACATGAGGCTAATGCTAGTGTGAGCGGAGCTATTAAATCATTGCCTTATCGTGCTTCTGTTGGTTATTTGGAACAAGAAGGAAATTTAAAAACAGGAAAATACAATAGAGCAACTGCCCTGCTCAATTTAAGTCCAAAATTTTTTGACAATCATTTGAAAGTAAATCTAAACCTAAAAGGCTCGTTTGAGGATGAGCGTATTGCCAATGAAAATGCCATTTGGACTGCCTCAGCTTTTGACCCAACACAACCGGTATATGTTGATGACCAAACCTATGGAGGCTATTTTCAATATACGCAATTTGCCGACAATCCTGCCATAGCCTTAATCAATCCTGTGAGTATGCTCAATCAGGTAAAAAAGGTGAATCAAAATTTGAGAAGTGTAGGAAATATTCAGCTGGACTATTCCTTGCATTTTTTACCCGATTTGCACTTTAACCTAAATACGGGTTATGATATTGGTCAAGGAACTTATAAAGAAACGTATCAGGAAAATTATTTTCCAAGTGAACTTTCTGGCGGTTCCATATATTTTGGAGATCCTTCACAAAAGGTTAAAAATTTATTGTTAGAGTCTTATCTTTTTTACAGCAAAGATCTCAAATCCATAAAAAGTAGTTTTGACTTGACAGCTGGATATTCCTATAATGATTTTTCAAGAACCAGCTATTCTTATCCTTCTTATCGTGCAGACGGCGTCAAGTTTCCTTTCAGCGATCCTCCATTCCCTTATGACGAACTTAGTCATGCGATAATTTCCTTTTATGGTCGTGTCAATTACAATTATGATAGCAAATACCTCTTCACGGCTTCGTTGCGTCAAGACGGATCTTCTAAGTTTTCAGAAGATAACAGATGGGGAGTATTTCCATCAGCGGCATTGGCTTGGAAAATAAAAGAAGAAAGTTTCCTCAAGGATATCAAGTCTTTATCTGCACTGAAATTGAGAGTAAGTTATGGAGTTACTGGACAGCAAGACGGAATTAGAAACAATAGAGGAGATTTACTAAACTATTATTATCAGACGGGCTATAATCCTGGATTTTTGAGCAATCAATATACCTTTGGAGACACTTCTTACACAACGGTTACGCCACAAGCATACAATCCGCTACTCAAATGGGAACAAACCGAGACTTATAATGTGGGATTAGATTTTGGATTTTTGGATAACAGAATCTCTGGAAGTATTGATGTTTACCAAAAAAACACTAAAGATTTATTAAACTCAACTATTGTTCCTTTGGGTAATAATTTTGAAGAGCAAATTGTTCTTAATATTGGGACTATGCAAAATAAAGGAGTTGAATTTAATTTGAATCTAACCCCTATAAAAAATGACAATTTAACCTGGGATATTAATTTCAATGCGACTTACAACGAAAATACAATCACAAAGAGAAGCAATGGAAATGACACTGGTGTAGGCTTATCTAGTAATGTAACTTTAGTAAATACAACGGGTTATCCGCGTAACACCTTTTATTTATATCATCAAGTTTATGATGTAAATGAAATGCCCATTGAAGGTCAAATGTTAGATGTAAATAATGACGGCATTATTAACGCTGATGATAGATACATTACCAATAAATCGGCATTGCCAAAATACCTATTTGGTTTTAGCACAAATTTTCAATACAAGAAATGGAGTTTTAGCACGGCATTTCACGCTAATTTAGGGCATTATTTATTTTTCCAACCGTATCATAGTACCATTCCAATTACAGGTTTCCAAGTATCACAAAATCTAAACACGCTTTATTATGATACGCTTTTTAAAAGAGCCGATGCTCCTCAAGCGTTCAGCGATTTCTATTTGCAAAATGCCTCCTTTTTGAAAATGGACAACATCACCATAGGGTATGATTTTGGAAAAACATTGGCAAATTCTAAAGTTGGATTGGGTTTAAATTTCTCCGTTCAAAATGTCTTTACCATTACTAATTATGGCGGACTAGACCCCGAAGCAAACCGTGGTACTGAAAATGGGTATCCCATTCCAAGAGTTTTTGCATTAGGACTAAACCTGAATTTTTAAAAATAATTAACAATATATACAAATGAAAATGATGAAAAAAATAACAAATAATAGGTTTTTATTAGTAATACTACTTTTTGTTTTTACTATAAATTTAAATTCCTGTACCGATGTTTTAGAAAAAACGCCAACCAATACCGCAATAGCCAGCAAGCAATACAGCAGTGTTGAAGGGTATAAGCAAAGTTTAGTGTCCATTTATTCTAATCTGGCTTACAGTACTTTTTTGAGGTTTTACTGGAGTATGCAAGAATATTCGACTGATATGGCAGTAAGCACCTGGAATGATGGTGGTGATGGAATTTATCACGAATTGGGTTGGAGTGCTGACTCACCTGCCATTGCTAATGTTTATGGTGCAGCTATCAAGATGATTACTTTATGTAATAACTTTGTTAACGAAGCATCTACAGAAAGTGTTAACTCCAGAGGTTTTTCTGCTCCAGAGGCTACCCAAATAGCACAATTTAAAGCTGAGGCAAGATTTTTAAGAGCGTATTGCTTTTGGATTTTGATGGATTGCTACGGAAATCCTCCTTTTCCTACCGAAGCAACATTGGGAAAAACAGATCCCACTCAAATTCAACGTGCTGATTTGTTTGTTTTTCTTGAAAAAGAATTGAAAGAAATTGAACCCACATTAGCGGATGCCAAAACCAACGAAAGAGGAAGACCTAATAAAGCGGCTGCTTGGGCATTATTATCCAGAATGTACTTGAATGCAAAAGTATATACTGGGCAAGAACGTTATACAGATGCTATTACCTACAGCGGTAAAATAATAAACGCGGGTTATGCTTTAGAGTCTAAATATGAATGGTTAATGCTGGGCGACAACCATTTGAATACCAACGAATTTATTTTCACCATCAACTATGATAATACCAATCAAACTTGGTACGGTACAAACTTCTTGGCTTTAGGACCAGCAGGAGTTCCAGGTTCTATAAATGGAATGTCTAGTAGCTGGAGTTCTTTTAGATTTACACAGCAAATCCCAGCATTGTTTCCATCAGTAACACCTTCTATTGACAAACGTGCTTTATTTTATACTTCTGGACAAAAATTAGAGGTAAGCAATGTTACTACAAGTACAGATGGTTATTCCGCTTATAAATACAGAAACGTAAAACGTGATGGCTCACCACTTACCCAAAACAATAATTTTGGAAATCTTTCAGATATTGATTTTCCTGTGTTTCGTTTAGCTGAAATTTATTTAATTTATGCTGAAGCCGTGCTAAGAGGAGGCACCGGAGGAAGTAATGCTAATGCGCTTGCTTACATCAATAAAATACGTGGTCGTGCTTATGCCAATGACCCTTCAAGTACTAGCGGGAATATTGCAGTTGCTGCACTTACACTCAATTTCATTTTAGACGAAAGAGCCAGAGAATTGTATTGGGAAACCCATCGAAGAACTGATTTGATAAGGTATAATAAATTTACAACCGCCGATTATTTATGGGCTTGGAAAGGCAATGTCAAATCAGGTAGGGCGGTAGAGGCAAAATATAATTTGTTTCCAATTCCAACCTCAGATTTACTGGCAAATCCAAACTTAAAACAAATCACAGGTTTCTAAAAAAATATGTCATAAAATCTAAAAAAAATAATGATGAAAAAAAATTTTAAAATACTATTCACCACTTTGCTGATTATCGTAACGGCTTCCTCGTGCAGCGATGATACTTTAAAATATGTGGCAGAACTGCCCGCAGAAGGTACATTTTTATTGACCAACAGCACAAGCCAAATTGTACTTGATAAAAAAGATGCGGACAAAAAAATTGCAGTTACCCTAAACTGGGATAATAAATCTTGGTACGGCATCGATACCCCTATGACTTACACAATTCAAATGGACAATGGCGATGGTGAATTTGTGAGCCCTAAGGAAATTTCAATATTAAAGGGGAATAACATATCCTTGACACACTATGACTTAAATGTTCAGGCTTTGGCACTGCAATTAAGCCCAAATGTAGCTTCAAAAATAAAAGTTCGTTTGAAAGCTTCTTTGAACCAAGGTGCTTTACCTATTTATTCAAACGTGAGTGTATTGACAGTGACGCCTTTCAGTACTCTTATTCTAAAATATCCAATGCCTGCGGAATTGTATCTTCAAGGAGATGCTGTGCCATCTAATTGGGGAACTCCTGTAACCGATATTCAAAAAATGGTGCAAATAGACGATCATCGCTTTGGTCTAATTGTAGCATTGACAGGAGGTAAAAATTTCGCTGTTATTTCTGCTGCTTCAACTTGGTCAGATCCAGCATATGTAACAATGGACACCAATGCAAGTCCTGAAAGTACCGGCAATTTTGAACCTAGAGGTTCGGCAACGAGTTGGGGAGGTACACCTATAAAATCTCCTGCTGTTTCTGGCGTTTACCAAGTTATTCTTGACTTTACTACAGGTAGATACTCAATAACTCCCTCGGTGTTAATTCCTTCGCCAGCAGAACTATACATTATTGGTGATGCAACAACCAATGGATGGAATGCTCCAGGTAATGCTCAAAAATTTACCAAAGTAGATAACAACACTTTTACGCTTACCACAGCACTCAAAGAGGGGAAATTTGCTTTTATTAATGCAAATGCAACTTGGTCGACCCCAGCTTATCTAGGGAAAACAGATACAGAACCATCATTGGCTGGTAATTTAACCCCAAATCAAGCTCCTAATTGGGCTGGAAGTAGTGTAACCGCTCCCAATCCCGGAAATTATACCATCACGGTTAATTTTAAATCAGGAACTTATATTTTAAAACCTTAAAACATTGATGTCCAAAGACGATTCAATAGACGTGAAATTATGCTTAAATGGTTTTAATGATAACCAAATCAAACCTTCCGTTTAGGCAAATAAAATAATTAATTTAACACATACACAAAATGTTTACAAAATACCGCATAATACAAATCATTGGAATTCTCACTCTGTTTTTACAATTGAGTTGTTCAATGGAAAACCCTGTTCCAACTCCATCAACTTTTATACCCAAACCCAGTGATGTGTTTTATAAGGGAACTTATATGGCTTATGTTGCCCACCAAGAAACTTTTGGTGGCGTAGTTTTCAAAGAAAATGGGGTGCCAAAAGATGCCTTTAAAAGTATCGCTGATCACGGAGCAAACATTGCCCGACTACGAATTGACATGCCACCTTATAAAAGTAGCTATACTAAAGGCTATGCTGATGTTGATTTTGGTTCGCCCGAAAAAGTAAAAATAGAAATGCAAAGAGCAAAAAATGCGGGCTTAAAAACTTTGTTGACTTTTGGATACCAATCGATGGCATTAGACGACAACCAAAGATTAAACGACTATGTTGCTCCATTAGCTTGGCAAGGTTTTGCAACTGATGTTGAAAAGTTAAAAGAAGCAGTTTATAATCACACCACTGAGGTTTTAGAAGTTTATATCAAAGCGGGTTTAACGCCAGAAATTGTTGCTATTGGTAATGAAACCAATCAAAGGTTTTTGGAACCCAATATGAAAGAAAGTGATTTGCCAGCCTACAGTGTGGTTCGAACAGTAAAATTGTTGAATGCTGGTACGAAAGCCGTTAGAGATTTAAATAAAAAATATGGATTAAACATGAAAATTGCTTGCCATATTTTTAGTGCTGCCAGTTTAAAATTTTGGTTAAAATCGCATGTTCGTAATGGATTGGACTTTGATATTATGGCAATTTCTCATTATCATGGTTGGCATTCTTTGGGAGATTTCAAGAACTGGACTGATGTGGTAGGTTATGTAAAAACTAACTATAACAAAGATTTTCTAATTATGGAAACCGCACAATTATTTAGAACTGGAGGAAACGATGCACACGTTGATATACTAGGTGTTGAAAATATTCCTGCGGGTTATGTCAATCCACCAACCACAAATACTCAAAAAAAATACATGAAAGATTTTGGACAGGAATTATATGATGCAGGCGGCATTGGTATCATTTATTGGGGGGGAGAATGGGTTGGTTCTAAAACATTGATTTTCCCTGATCAATACGGAGCTGGTTCCTCCTGGGAAAATAAAGCTTTTTGGGATTTCAATTACAATCTTCACGATGGGGTCAAGTGGATGAGTGAAATTGTTCAAAAATAGACCGTTTACAGCATTTAAAATAAAATTAATACAGTGGGAATAACTTCTTTTATTCCTGCTGTTTCAACCAAATCAATATTAACAACTACAAATCTTTAACAATTAAAAACAAACAATCATGAAAAAACAATTACTTTTTTTACTATTCTGTGCTTCTATTTCGTTCAGTGGAATGGCACAATCTGTTACAATTACATCTGTACTAACCACTCCTGTTGCAGTGGGCAACGTTCTCAAAATAGATTATAAATACACCGTTGCTACCAATAGTTATATTTTTTGCGGTATCAATCTACAAAATGACTGGACTTATGTTTCTTATGTTGCTGGTCAAGGATTAGATCTAGCTGTAGCAGGCACTGATGTTACAGGTTCTTTTAATATCACAATACCAAGTGGTACGACGCCAACCGCGAATTTAACTGGGCTTCAAAATTACAAAATAAACATTGAGCTAAAATCGCTTCCGACTTATACCTGGATAGCAGGTGATTATCCATCAACACAATTAAATTTTACAGCAGCTACAACAGTCGCCCCAGCCGTTAGTGTTACTTCAATTCCTGTAAGTACACAAGTTGGAATGAATTTAGCTGTTAATTATAAATATACAGCAGCAGCAGCTGGTAAAATTTCTGTTGCTGTTACTAAAAACGGAGGTGTTAATGCTTGGGATTATATTAGCACAGTTGGTTATGTAGAATTAGATCCAGCAGCAGCAGGGACAAATGTTACAGGAGTTTTTAACGTTGCAATTCCGGCAGATACGGCACCAACTTCGGCTTTAACAGAGAATCAAAATTATAAAGTAACTCTTGAATTAAAAGATGCTGGCGGAAATTGGTTGGCAGGCGATTATTCAACAGTAGGTTATAATTTTACAGCGGCTCCATTGGGTATTGACAAAAAGGATGCATTAAATAAATTGTCTGTATATCCAAATCCAGCCACCGATGTTTTGAAAATTGCCAATGCCAATAGTTTAGCTAACCCTTCATTCAGTATTGTTGATATTTTAGGCAAGACGGTTGTTCAGTCAAAAACTTTGAACAATGATGCTATCGATGTTTCTAATTTAAGATCAGGTGTTTATATTTTGTCGGTGAGTTCAGAGGATGGTGCAAAACAGTTTAAATTTCAAAAAAAATAATAGAACTTTCCGTTACTAATGGCAGACTTAGTTATTAGTAACGGACTGTATTATGTTTTAAAACTAACGTAGAACTAAGTTTTACAGCCTTTTACACCTATTCATGAAAAAAAGAATCCTACATTTTCCATTATTTTTAATTTCATTTTTAACTATAGCGGTTAATTATTTCACTAATGCACAAACGGTCACAACTCCTGCATTTTCAAAAGGAGCTGATGTAGGTTGGCTGCCTCAGATGGAAGCAACAGGGTATAAATTTTATGATGCAGATGGCACTCAAAAAGATTGTTTACAACTGCTTAAAGATAGGGGAATGAACACCATTCGATTGCGAGTATTTGTAAACCCATCAACTCATAAGACCAACGGTCATTGTAGTCCAACAGAAACTGTTGCGTTAGCGGTTCGTGCGAAAAATATGGGGATGCGAATCATGATTAATTTTCATTATAGTGATACTTGGGCCGATCCCGGACATCAAACCAAACCGGCAGCTTGGGCGAGCCATTCCTTCGCGGATTTACAAAACGATGTTTACAATCATACTTATGATGTGTTGAATGCGCTAAAAATAGCTGGAGTTACTCCAGAATGGGTTCAAATTGGCAACGAAATTCCAAGTGGAATGTTATGGCCGGAAGGAAGCACTTCCAATTGGAATCAATTGGCTCAATTACTAAATAAAGGATACGATGCAACAAAAGCGATTGATAGCGCTATCAAAGTGATTATTCACATTGATCAAGGAAACAGTAATGCTAGATTCAGATGGTTTTTTGACAATGTCAAACTCAATAATGTAAAATACGATGCCATAGGCATGTCATATTATCCGTATTGGTTAAATAGCGATTACACCTCTACGATTGTTGATTTAGAAAACAATTTAAAGGATATGGTTACTAGATATAGCAAAGAAGTAATGGTTGTGGAAGTTGGCGGTGAAGATGTACAGGTTCAAAACACCAAGGATATGCTAACAGCTGTGATCAAGGCGGTAAATAATGTTCCAAGCAAAAAAGGGCTTGGAGTTATTTATTGGGAACCACAAGGTGAAAGAAATTGGAGTGGAGGGTATCCGTTGAGTGCTTGGCAATCCAATGGAAAACCTTCACTTGCGTTAGATGCTTTTAAAGACGATTTAGACTTGGTTATAGAACAAGTGAAAATTGATGGATTTGCTGCCAATCCAGTTGAACAGGGTAAAAATGTCGCTACAAATTTAACCTATACAGCAAACACTGCAACCGATTATTTTTATGTAGGATTATTTAAAAGAAATGCTAGTGGTGGATGGTTGCAAACAATTGCAGAAAGTGCTGGAAATCAATTTTTAGTACCATCAGTAGGAATAAATGTTGCCAGTCAAGTTAATCTGACAATACCTTTGAACACAACGCCAACTGCGAGTTTAACCAATGGTGAATATTATGATATGTATGTAGAGCTTTGGACTGCGAATTGGGGACTAAAACTAGGTTCTAGTTTATCTTCTAAATTGACTATTGCGGCAAAAGGAACATTGAAAGTTGAGGATCTAAGTTTGGATAAAGGATTCGTGTTGTACCCTAATCCGGTTTCCAATATTTTAAGTTTTAAAAACTCTAATGGTTTAAAAATTGAAGCAGTGAAAATCACCAATATTTTAGGAGAAACTGTTCATTTTGATGCCAATTTAGAAGACAGGAATACCATCGAAGTATCTAAATTAAGTCCGGGTTTCTATATTTTATCAATCGATTCACAAGATGGGACAGAACAGATGAAGTTCATCAAAAATTAATATTTATTGACGTGTGCATTTAATAGTCATACAAAACAACATTTTATCTTTTTTTTCAAACAAATATGAAGAATTCTAAAGTACAATTTCGATTCGTATTAATGGCAACAATCACATTGCTAGTTGCTTCTTGCAGTGGTGTAAAAACAGCTAAACCAACAGCTTTTGCTTTTTCTAAAGGAGCTGACGTCGGTTGGTTGCCACAGATGGAAGCCACAGGATATAAATTTTATGACTCTGACGGAAAAGAAAAAGATTGTCTTCAATTGTTGAAAGATAGAGGAATGAATTCCATTCGGCTTCGAGTTTGGGTGAATCCAAATGATGATAAAGCCAGCGGACATTGCAGCAAGGAAGAAACCGTTGCTATGGCATTACGTGCTCAAAAAATGGGAATGAGAGTAATGATTAATTTTCATTATAGCGATTCCTGGGCCGATCCAGCGAAACAATTCAAACCAAAAGCATGGGAAAATCACTCCTTTCCAGAATTGTTAAACGATGTTTACAATCATACTTTTGATGTGATTTCAGCTTTAAAAAAAGCTGGTGTAACTCCGGAATGGGTGCAAGTTGGAAATGAAATTCCAGGAGGAATGATGTGGCCAGAGGGAAGTACTGCCAATTGGGTTCAACTCGGTCAATTATTAAACAAAGGGTACGATGCTGTAAAAGAAGTTGATAAAAACATTAAAGTTATCGTTCATGTGGATGAAGGAAATAATAACGCTAAGTTCAGATGGTTTTTTGATAATGCCACAGCTCAAAAAGTAAAATATGATATTATTGGGTTGTCTTATTATCCATTTTGGATAAAGAAAGACTATTCAGAAACCATAGCCGATTTAGAATATAATCTGAATGATATGGTAAAACGCTACAATAAAGACGTGATGATTGTAGAAGTTGGAGGCGAAGATGATAAAGTGCAAAATACTTATGAGTTATTAATAGCTACAATTAATGCAGTAAAAAAAGTTCCAAACAATCGAGGTTTAGGGGTGATGTATTGGGAACCACAAGGGGCAAAATCCTGGAGCGGCTATAGTTTAAGTGCTTGGCAGGCCGACGGAAAACCATCACCAGCACTTGACGCTTTTAAAAATTAATTTAAAATTATAATGAAATTCAATTTAAGAAACATACTTTTTTTAGTATTCCTTTTTTCTATTGGAAACATAAATTCCCAATCCAGAACCAAAATTAATTTTGGTTCTGGATTGGGAATTTATGTTTCCAATAGAAAAAAGGAAT
>JAYVIK010000258.1:0-63470 GCA_043770265.1 Flavobacterium sp.
AACTATTATAAGGTTTGAGAGAGATAAAAAGATGTTAGATACATCTTACTATGGACTTATCGACATTTAACTGATTATCAATATTTTAAATTAAAATCAGTCGCCCAGAATTATCTGTAAAAATACAAAAAAAATGATTATCATCAACAATTTAAAAGTTGCTATTCACCATACAGCCACCGTAGGTTTAGTTCAACACACGCTACAAGCAATTTGGGCATTAGGCTTAATTTGAAATTGGTTTTATATTTGGAAGATTAGGCAAATCCGAATAATGGGCTTAATTTAGTCCCAAACTACTTGTAGCGCGGGGACGTTTTTTATTGTTAACCTCTCCCCAACCCCCTTCAAAGGAGAAGGAGCAAAAATTGGATTATTTTATATTTACAATTGGTATAATTCTTTATTTCAACATTGCACTACTACATATTTATCTCTTCATACTCATTTAGCATATCCAAATTAAGAATAGTTTTGGTATTGTCATTGCTTCTACTAAACATAGGCTTGAATTTAGCACCATACACCACCTCTTTGAAAGTATAAGAAGTTCTCGTTGCCACAACGGTACTAAACATATCGTCAAATGTCTTGACAAATACCATAATTTCACCTGTAATGTTATCAAATTTTTCTTTATCAAATTGAAATAAAGGACTTTCTTCGGTTATCGGATGAACTAAAGTCCAACTCAAGTTCAAAGCATTGACTTTATCAAATTCAAGTTCCAAAGGATAAAATTTATTAATCAATTTTCCCTTTTCGTCCACATTCATTCCCAAAGTGATTTTTGCTTCGGCATCAGTAAAATTAGTGTTTTTATAAGGAGTCATTCGAATCATCAAAGCTGTTTTATCTCCATAGGGAGCAATAATAGCATGATGTGAAAATTTCAAAAATGCCACTGGCATACTAAATCTTCCAAAGAATAAGCCTGTAGCTATGGCAAAACTCAACAAGCCTATTAATGCTTCGGCAGCAGCAACTGCACTTGTCAAAAATCCAGAAGGGCTAATATGACCATACCCTACAGTAGTAAAAGTTTGTGCGCTGAAAAAATATGCCTGACCAAATTGTACCCAAACTGAATTAGAAGTATCTATTCCGTTTAAATGTTCAATTCCTATGGCAAAATAAATTAGTGCAAATACAAAGTTTATTGCGACATAAAAACTAAATAGTATGAGCATAAATTTTGAAGTTGACATTTCAATCATAGTGTGAAACCAACTGATGCGATGAAAGACATTCATTCCTCGTTTTTCAACATTTGCCGTTCCATCTTTATTGATAAAACGACCACCATAACTACCAGAATTTGTTCCAAATCCAGAATTAAGAAATGATTTCGATTTTTTATTTACTTTTTTCAAAAATGCCATAGTTCATTATTTTTTAATAAGTAATAATAACAAAAAATAGTATTATTTGCAAGTAGAACAATTTAATACTATTAACCATTATTAAAAGACTAACTTACCAAAAAAAATGGCGATAGAACTTAAGGTTCGGAAGGTGGAAGAATTATTTAACCGTCTTGAAAAAGAAATTACTACTTTCAAATCCGAAACTAGTTTACATTGCCTCACAGGTTGTGGTAAGTGCTGTTCCAAGCCTGATATTGATGCGTCGCCCTTAGAATTCTTGCCTTGGGCATTTCATTTATTTTTGAATGGAAAAGCCGAAGAAGTCTTGTTGGAGTTAGACAATTCTTCGATTTCTACTTGCCATATTTACCGACCACTAGCACTATTAGAAGAATTCAATGGAAGTTGCAGCAACTATCGCTATCGTGGATTAATTTGCCGACTTTTTGGTTTTGCAGCTAGTAGAGACAAATATGGAGAATTGCGATTAGCCACTTGCAAAATTATAAAAGAAGACCAACTAGAAAACTTCAACAACACCGAAGAAGCCATTAGTAAAGGACTGTATATCCCCATTTTTACCGATTATTACATGCAACTGGCTCAAATAGATTACCGATTGGCAACAACAATGCTTCCCATAAATGATGCTTTAAAAATAGCCATCGAAGAAGTTTTACATTATTATGCTTACAGACCGTTTCCGGATGGTTTGGAGAATATTGCTTAAAAAATTGTTTTACTTATTTTACAAGTACTGCGTCTTCAATTATAATTTCATATTTGTAACCTGAACCTAAATCTTTATTGAGAACAACAGTCCCTTTTAAAGATACAACCTCATCCACTTTCACCTTTTCTAAAGTGGTAATTGTAATGTCATTAAATCCGTTAAAATTTGATCCGTCTTGCAAGTGAATCCAGTTTTTCTTCATTATTTCTGGCATAAATTTCACTACTTTACCAGTAAGAATTACAGTTTTACCAGCTAATTTATCTCTGGTGGAATACAAATCAAAAACGGAAATTCCACCTTTGGCCAATGTAATTCCTCTGGATAATCCCTTAGAAGAAACCACTTTTACGGGGGTTGAAGTTGGTTCAGCAACTGATGGAGGATTTGGATCTATAATACCTTCGACAAATAATACCGAATCGAAAGTCCTTTTTAAATCTTTGCTTTCAAATTTTTTCATCTCCATTCCGCCCTGGTAAGTATAGGTTTTTCCAATAGTTGCCTCCGTTTTCGGAACAGCCATCCAATATTCTTTTTCAGCTTCGGTTACCAGAAGGTAAGTGTAAGCATTTGCCTGTAGAACTTCTTTTATGATGATTTGATGTGCATTTAAATCCTCAACAACAGACTCTTCCGTTTTTACAGCTTCTTTTTTTTCGGTGATAGGTTTACATTGAACTAAAACTAATATTGCCATTATACTTGAAAGGCCCCAAAATAGTAACTTTTTCATTTTTTTGTTATTTAATTATGGAGTAAAAATAACTAATTTTTATTCGAATAAATATGACATATCTCAGTTTATAAAAAATAGGAGATTTTTAGATTTGACAACTTTTTAAAAGTTGTGAAATTGATACAAAAAATCCCATTTCGTTTTACATTGAAATGGGATTCTAAATTCATTAAACAGTTGCCATTTCTACTGGCAATGAAATTTGATTTTTGAGCAAATCCTCGAATGTTTCACGAGCTCTAATTAAGTGTCCTTGTCCGTTGAGCCATAAAACTTCGGCAGGTTTGTATCTCGAATTGTAATTGGACGCCATCGAAAAGCAATACGCTCCTGCATTTCTGAAACTCAAAACATCCCCTTCATTAATTTCGGAGATTCTACGGTTGTTGGCGAAAGTATCGGTTTCACAAATATAGCCTACAACGGAATAGAAACGTTCTTTTCCTTTTGGATTCGAAATATTTTCGATATGATGTTGTGAACCGTAAAACATGGGACGAATCAAATGGTTGAAACCGCTGTCAATTCCAGCAAAAACCGTCGAAGTGGTTTGTTTTACAACATTTACTTTCGCCAAGAAATAACCTGCTTCGCTGACAAGAAATTTTCCTGGTTCGAAAATCAAAGTCAAATCTTTTCCATATTCAGCGCAGAAAGAATTGAATCTTTTGGATAATTTTTTGCCTAATTCTTCGATGTCGGTTTCGATATCGTCTTTTTTGTAAGGCACTTTGAATCCGCTTCCAAAGTCAAGGAATTCCAGGTTATTAAAGTTTTTTGCGGCATCGAATAAGATTTCGGCGGCATATAAAAATACTTCGATATCTAAAATATCAGAACCTGTATGCATGTGGATTCCTACGATGTGCATTTTTGTATTTTCGACAATTCGCAATAAATGGGGCAATTGATGTACTGAAATTCCAAATTTACTATCAATATGACCTACAGAAATATTGGAGTTTCCGCCCGCCATTACGTGTGGATTGATTCGAATACAAACCGGAACGGTTGGATATTTTGTGCCAAATTGCTCCAAAATCGATAAGTTATCAATGTTGATTTGAACTCCCATCGCTGATACTTCCTCGATTTCTTCTAGAGAAACTCCATTTGGAGTAAAAAATATCTGATCTGGAGCATATCCTGCGTGAAGTCCAAGTTGTACTTCCTGTATAGAAACAGCATCTAAACACGAACCCATATCTCTTAATAATTCAAGAATAGCTATGTTGGATAAGGCTTTCATGGCATAATTAATGCGCAATTTTTCTACCTTCGAAAAGGCTTTTGTTAATCTTTGGTATTGAGATTGGATTTTGTCCGCATCATAAACATATAATGGACTTCCGAATTGTTCTGCTAATTGTACTAAATCTTTTGCTTGCATTGTTCTACATTTTTGGCAAATTTATTACTCTTTATTGGTTCATACAAGAAATTAGCAAAAACTAACAAAATATAACAAAATGTTTGTAAATGAACTTTCAGGACTTAAAATTGTAAGTTATTAAACAAAAGGCCTCTGAAATTAGGCGACACCCAAAATTAGAGACAAATTTATAAAATAATTATTTACAAATAATCAAACATAATTCCCCAAAAAATAACAAGGGATATTTAATTAACCCCTTATTCCTCAACCAAACGGGAATTCTTCCAATACATTGGATTAGTTTCGGTAGTTCTTTGAAACCAGTAATCTTGAGTTACTTTGTGACCATCGAGGGTTTTCATTTTTCGTTCGAAAATCCAGATGGTGGGATTGAAAACCATATCGGTTACCGCAACAGTATATAATTGAGGATCTTCTTCTGTTTTTTTCTTTTCTTCATCTAGAACAACTTCAAAGCCGTTGTGTTCCAAAAGCTGTTTCAAGAAATCCCTACGATTTTCGTCAACGCCTTTTTCGACAAAAGTAACTCTTGTTTCTCCGATACTTCCAAAGGTATGTTTTCCGTCTAATGATGCCATGACTTATTTATTAAAAATGGTGCTTAATTCAAAAATGTAATCGTATAATGGGCTGTATAATCCTAGAACTAGAATACCCAAAACCGTAAGTAGTAATCCCAAACGCATATAAATTTTGCTTTTGAAAAATGGAATAGGATTATCGCTTTTTCTGATAAACATAGCTCTTACCACCAATAAATAATAGTAAAGTGAGATGGTTACATTAACAACTGCCAAGAAAACTAATAAATAATATCCTTTGCTTGCCGCTGCTGCGAATAGAAAGAATTTACCAAAAAATCCTGCTACTGGTGGAATTCCTGCCAAAGAAAACAAGGCCAACATCATCACCAAACTCAAGTTGGGATTGGTTCTGTATAAGCCGTTATAATCGTCTCTATTTTCTTTACCCGTTTGCAACGCAATAGCTTGAACCACTCCAAAAGCAGCCAAATTTGTAAAGATATATACCAATATAAAATACACCACTGTAGCTGTTCCTAATTGAGTTCCAGTAATTAATCCTAATAATATAAAACCAGCTTGAGCAATCGAAGAAAAGGCCAAGAAGCGTTTCATGTTTTGTTGGCGCAAAGCAAATAAGTTACCAATAAACATGGTGGCAAGTGCTACTACATAAATAATGTTTTCCCAAACGTGCATCAATGGTTTTAGAACAGTAAACAATAAAATCATTAAAATAAAGGCTGCGGCTCCTTTTGAAATTACCGATAAATAGGAGGCAACTCCAATGGGCGCACCTTCATACACATCAGCTGTCCAAAAGTGAAAGGGTACTAACGATATTTTGAATGCCAAGCCTGCAAAAAACAAGACGAAACCTAATAATGTTAAGTTAGTTGAAGTTAAAACTGTTGAAATATCTGCGAAATAAATCGAGCCTGTTGCAGCATACAGAAGTGAGATTCCAAATAAGGAAGCTCCCGAGGCTAATCCTGCCGAAAGAATGAATTTCACTCCTGCTTCACTCGAAATTCTTTTGGAGGTTTCCCAAGCTACCAAAGCTGCCACAGGCAACGTCGATAATTCCAATCCAATGTAAAACATTAGAAAATCACCTGCCGAAATCATAAAATACATTCCCAGAAGTGAAGAAAACAACAACATAAAAAATTCTGTTCCTTTATTTAGTGGCACCATTTTTTCTTTAATCCAATCGGCTGATTGAAGCAATACTATTAATACGCCAACATTTAATGCGTTTTTGAAGAAGTGAATTAGCGTATTCGTGCGAAACATTCCGCCAAATAAACTTGTTTCTTCAATGGCGAAAAAGCCTATTATAGTGTGAATTCCAAATAAAAGTAGAGCTAAATGTACTAGACTTTCTTTTTTGTTTTTATTTATGAAAATTTCGCCTACAATCAATAATAATATTATTATTAAGAGGAAAATTTCTTGTCTCATTGCGATAAAACTGTTCAAATTCATTTTAGTTATTTTATAAATGATTTAATACTCCTTGAATAAATGGTTGAATACTGTCCATTGTCATATCACTCAACCAAAGTGGAGCAACACCCATACCAAGCATTGGAATTAATAATAGCATAATACCTGCTATTTCGAACCAAGTTGCTTTTGGTAAATTTAAATATTCTTCGTTTTTCACTTCACCCATTAGCATAATTCCCAGAACACGTAGTATGTAAACTGCTGTTACCACAATTGCAGATACTGAAATTACGGTAGCTACTCTGTAGAACATTTCTTCGTGTTGGAATGCTCCAACGAAGATGTTCATTTCGGCAACAAAACCACTAAATCCAGGCAAACCTAATGAAGCCAAACCTGCTATGACATAAATCACAGAAATGAAAGGCATCACTTTCAATAATCCTCCCAATTTGGTGATGTCTCTAGTGTGTGTTCTTCCGTAAATCATCCCAATTAAGGCGAAGAATAGGGCAGTCATAAATCCGTGGGAAAGCGATTGTAAAATGGCTCCGTTCCAAGAAGTTTTGTTCAACATCAATAAAGCGAACAACACCATTCCCAAGTGACTCACGGAGGAATACGCATTGATGTATTTTAAATCGGTTTGTTTTAAAGCTCCAAAGGCGCCATAAATTACTCCCGTTGCTGATAATATAATGAAAAACCAAGACCATTCAATGGCTCCCAATGGCAATAAAAACATCGCAATTCTGAAAACGCCATAGCCTCCTAATTTCATTAAAACCCCTGCGTGAAGCATTGATACCGCTGTTGGCGCCGAAGCGTGACCATCAGGTGACCAAGTATGAAAAGGAAATAATGCTCCAAGAACAGCAAATCCAACAAAGGTCAAAGGGAAAAATAATTTTTGGGCTTCAAATGGAATGTTTACTTTGGCTATTTCCAAGATATTGAAAGTTAAAGTACCACCATCGGCATTGGAATTGAAATAAATTCCTAAAACACCCACCAATAAAACTGCAGAAGCTCCCATCAACATTAAAGTCAACTTCATAGCCGAGTATTCTTTTGGACCTGAGCCCCAAATTCCAATCAGTAAATACATTGGGATTACGGCGATTTCGTAGAAAACAAACATCGTAAATAAGTCGATAGAAATGAAAAATCCGTAAACTCCAGTGGCCAAAACCAAAAGTGAAATGAAAAATTCTTTAGGTAAATCGTCGGTTTTCCAAGAGATGAACACACCCGCTAATACTACAATTGAGGTCAATAGCAATAATGCAACCGAAATTCCATCGACTCCAATGGCGTAATGAACATTGAAATTTTCGAACCAAACATAATCTTGAGTGAAAAGCATAACGCTTTTATCGACAGCTCTTTCTTTTAAATAAATAAATAACAAATTGATAGCCATTCCGAGTTGAATAAAGCTTCCAATCATCGAAATAAGTCGTACCTGTTTTAATCCTTTGGAGAAAACCAAGGCTAAAACGGTGAGTACAGGTATGACTACAAAAAGTGATAAAATATCCATATTATAATAATGTTATGTCCATAAATAGATGAAAACCAAAGCTAAAATCACAACTCCCGAAACAAAAAACATAGCGTAATCTTGAAGTCTTCCAGATTGTAATCCTTTTATTTTTTCGGAAATTAGAACCGTTTTGTTTCCAATGCCTTCCATTGTTCCGTCTACATATTTCTTGTCGAATTTGGCAATTGGAGTAGAAATTAGATTAAAAACAATTTTCTTGGTAACGAACATATAAATTTCGTCGAAATAGAATTTATGAAAAGTCCATTTGTAAAACATTCCAAAAGCATTGGCAAACTTGTCAGCCAAATCATTTTCTTTTTTATAGAAAACCCAGGCAATGATGATTCCTGTCAATCCAGTTCCAACAGCTGCAGCAGCTAATGGTAAATTTAAATGTGCTTCGAAAGCCACTTTATCGGCGGTTACGAATTCGCTGAAAGGAATAAATCCTGCTACTATACTCATAAAAGCCAAGAATATTAAAGGAAATGCCATCGACATTGGTGATTCGTGAGGAGGATGATGGTATTTGGTTTCTTTGCCCCAAAATATTCCAAAATACAATCGGAACATATAAAAAGCGGTTAATCCAGCTACGAAAAGTCCAACGAAATAAAGCAATTGATTTTTTTCGAAAGCAGCGACTAAGATTTCGTCTTTACTCCAAAATCCTGCTAATGGTGGGACTCCGGCTATTGCCAATGCCGCAATCAAGAACGTAATATTGGTGATGGGCATATACTTGCGCAAACCTCCCATATCTTTCAAATAATTGCTGTGAACGGCGTGAATTACAGAACCAGCACCCAAGAATAGCAAAGCTTTGAACATAGCGTGGGTAAACAAATGGAACATAGACGCCATATAACCAACGCCTTCGTGACCTTTATAACTTGAAACTCCCAAGGCCAACATCATATAGCCAATTTGTGACATCGTCGAAAAAGCCAAAACTCGTTTAATATCCGTTTGTGTAAGGGCGATTACTGCTGCAAACAATGAAGAGAAAGCTCCCACATAAGCCACAACATTCAAGGCAAAACCATCTTCAACAAAATAATACATCGGGAATAATCGAGCTACCAAATAAACTCCAGCTACAACCATTGTTGCCGCGTGAATTAAAGCAGAAACCGGTGTTGGGCCTTCCATTGCATCGGGTAACCAAATGTGTAATGGGAACATCGCCGATTTTCCAGCGCCTCCCATAAAGATGAGTAGCAATCCCCAAGTTATTACAGATAATCCCATAAAGGATGATGCTCCCCATTGCATTAGCAATCCTTCGCCTTCGGCATTGACTGCATTTAAAGTTTCAAAATCGAAGGTACCAGCGTAATAACCTACTATTAATATTCCAATTAAGAAGCCAAAATCAGCGAATCGGGTTACGATAAAAGCCTTTTTTGCTGCAGAAACTGCCGATGTTTTGGTATAATAATAGCCAATTAATAAATAGGAAGAAACACCCACTAATTCCCAGAAAATATAGATTTGGAAAAGGTTAGTCGCTAAAACTAATCCTAGCATCGAAAATGTAAATAGCGATAAAAAAGCAAAGAATTTAGTATATCCGTTATCGCCTTCCATATAACCTCTACTGTAAATGTGCACCATTACAGATATAGTGGTTACTACTACGAGCATCATAACAGATATTGGGTCCACCAGAATTCCCATATCGATGTGTAGTGTATCGGTGAAGTTCATCCAAACCGTTTTTTCTACAAATGTTTGATAAACACCATCTACTTTTCCGTTAACGAAAAAGTATTGGTAAGCAGCATAATAAGAAAGCGCAGCCGAAGTTGCCAATCCAGCAACTCCAATGTATCCAGAAACCGCTGGTTTAATTTTCTGGTAGCCAATTCCCAAAAGCAAGAAAACAGCAAGAGGAATTAACGGAATAAATACTATATAAGAGATGTCCATAGTTGTTCAATATTAATACTTCATAATTTCAGTGTCCTTCACTTCAACAGAGCTAATTTGTCGGTAAAGATTAATAATTATTGCCACTGCAAGCGCAGTTTCGGCGGCAGCCACTGCAATAATAAAAATCGAAAAGAAAACGCCCTGCAACACATCGGGATATAAATATTTGTTGATGACAACAAAATTGATCGCCGAAGCATTTAAAATCAACTCGAGAGATATTAATATCGAAATCAAGTTTTTTCTGGTAATAAACCCATAAATCCCTATAAAAAACAGAATAGAGGTAAGGGTGAAAATTTCGTAGATGCTAATTCCCGCTATCATAATGTGTCGTCGTTTTTAGTTAGTTTGTCTCCTTTTCCAATGATGATGGCTCCAATCATAGCAGCCAATAACAGGATACTGATGACTTCAAAAGGCAATATGAATCCACCTGCGTCGTAGCTCAAAAGACCTCGACCAATAGCTTCAACAGATGTAGTTTTTGAATTTTCGACCACTTTGAAGTCGTTGGTGTAAATGGTAAATAAGAAAAGACCAAGTCCAATTAAACAAGCAATTCCGGTGATTAATTTTTTGGACAATTGAGCCATTTCCAATTCCATTTCGATATGGTGAACCAATAAAACAGAGAAAATAACCAAGACGATAATCCCTCCTGCGTAAACCGTCAATTGGACGGCGGCCAAGAAATTGTAATCTATTAAAAAATAAATTCCCGCTACTCCGATGAGAACAAATAGTAAATAAATAACCGATCGAAGCATTTTGCGACTGCTTACTGAGGCAATGGCCGATACAATCATAATCAGTGCTAAAATGTAAAATATTATTTTTTCCATAAATCAAGTAATTGCATTATTTTAATGATATTTTTTTTGTTTTAATCAATTCGTTTTAAGTCCACTTCCCACTCCCAACTCCCAACTTCCTACTTCCTACTTCTAACTGGCCTTAATCTTCTACACCAGGCATCAATTTCGATCCCGGTTTATTTAATACTCTAGTAAGTTTAGTTCTATCATACACAGAATTTTCAAAATTTTGCGCCCATTTTATAGCATCGGTAGGGCAAGCTTCTATGCATAAACTGCACATCGTACACATTCCTAAATGGTAAATATGCTTGTCTATCATTTTTTTCTTTTTGCCTGTTTCAGGGTCAACTTGTCTGTCCCAAATGATTTCGATGCTACCGTTTGGGCAAGCCAATTCACATTTTTGGCAACCTGTGCAACGATGTTCGTTGTTTTTGTCGTGCGGCATTACAACTTCTCCGCGAAAGCGTTCAAACATTTGCAAAGTAGCCCTGTTTTCGGGGTACTGTTGCGTTATTGCCCCTTTTCTAGCATTCAAAAAATACTTTCCCGTGACACTCATTCCTGTTAATAGTGATTTTACACCATTATATATATCTGAAAAATAACTCATAATTTCTAAAATTGAATTGTTAATCCAAGCAATACCATCAAAGCCATCAAAATCAAGTTCATTAGATTTAGTGGAAGCAAATATTTCCATTCTAATAACAAAAGCTGGTCAATTCTTAGCCTTGGAAACGTCCATCGGAACCACATCATTAAAAAGATGATAGCTAATGTTTTTATTAAGAACCAAAATACACCAAGCAAAGGAATGCTTTCGGTTATTCCAAAAGGCGATAAATAGGCCCCGAAGAATACCGTTGTAGCGATTGAGGCGATGATAAACATATTGATAAATTCCGCCAGGAAGAAATAGGCAAACTTCATTCCCGAGTATTCAGTGTGGAAACCAGCACCTAATTCGGATTCAGCTTCTACTAAATCGAAAGGAGCTCTGTTGGTTTCGGCAGTTCCCGCAATCATATAGATGCAAAAAGCGATGATGGCTGGAATATGTCCTTGAACGATGAGCCAACCGTGTTTTTGAACTTCGACAATTTGCGAAAGTTGCAAAGAACCTGTCATTAAAACCATTGTCAAAAGGGATAATCCAACGGACAATTCGTAGCTAATGGTTTGAACACCGCTTCGCATTGCGCCAATTAAGGCAAATTTGTTGTTACTACTCCAACCTGCCAATAAAATTCCGATTACTCCAATCGAGGAAATGGCGATTAAAAAGAAAATACCAATATTGATGTCAAAAGCTTGAAATTCTTTCGAAAAAGGGAAAAGCGACATCGCCATTAAGGCGGTTACGATAACAAAATAAGGAGCTAAATTATATAAAAATTTGTCTGCTTTGATGGTTCCTGTTAACTCTTTGGAAACCAATTTCAGGGCATCGGCCATAGTTTGTAATAACCCTTGGTACCCTACTCTGTTTGGCCCCAAACGCAATTGAAACCAAGCTGCCACTCTTCTTTCGAGTAAAACCAAGTACAAACCAGCCACTGCAAAAATAAGTAAGTAAACTACGGCTATCAGTACCATTTCTACGATGCTTGCTGTAGTTTCTGGCATCAGGCTAAAAAGCCATTCGTGAATATTTTTTGTAATGTTCATAAAAATAATTTTATCTGTCAATATCAGGAATTACAAGGTCTAAAGTCGCCATTGTTGCTACTAAATCTCCAATTTTTCCACCTACAGCAATATGATTTAATAAGGATAAATTAGAGAATCCTGGCGAACGGAATTTCATTCGGTACGGATTTTTTGTTCCCGTACTCACGATGTAAACCCCTAATTCTCCTCTTGCAGTTTCTACTTTTTGGTAAAATTCGCCTTCGGGTAATTTGATTACGGTATTGGTTTTAGCAAAAAATTCTCCTTCGGGAATGTTGTCTATCAATTGTTCGATTATTGACAATGATTCCCACATTTCTAGAATACGAACTTGGTAACGAGCATAGGTATCGCCTTCGGTTTTTAAGATTTCGTTGAAAGTTACTTTATCGTAAGCACTGTACGAATGGTGTTTTCTCACATCGCAGGAATAGCCAGAAGCACGACCCACAGGACCAGAAGCTCCAAAAGAAATCGCATCTTCTTTGGATAAAATGCCAATTCCTTCCATCCTTTTTCGGAAGATGATATTGTTACTCAAAAGCAAATCATATTCTGGAAGTTTAGTTTTGAAATGAGTGATAAATTCCTTTGTTCTTTTTACAAAATTCGGGTGAATGTCGAACATTAATCCTCCGGGAATGTTGTAGTTCATCGTCAAACGAGCGCCACAAGTTTCTTCGAAAATATCGTTAATCAATTCACGGTCTCTAAAACCGTAGAAATATGTTGTTAAAGCGCCAACGTCCATTCCCATAACGCCCCACCACAAAGTGTGAGATGCAATTCGGGTCAATTCGGCAATGATAGTTCGAATGACTTTTACACGTTCTGGAATTTCCAATTGAAGTGCATTTTCAACAGTAAGACAGACTGCTTCGTTGTTAATATGTGAAGAAAGATAATCCATTCGGTCTGTTAAATGCACGATTTGCTGATAGCTGTCGCGTTCGCACATTTTTTCGATAGATCGGTGGATGTAGCCTAAATCGGGTTCTACTCTTTTGATTATTTCACCGTCAATAGTTAATAAAAGTCGCAAAACTCCGTGAGTTGCAGGGTGTTGCGGCCCCATATTAATTTGATATTCTTCGGATTTAAAATTGTTTATTATGGGTGTTGTATCCATAGTTACTTATTTGATAATCATATTAATTTCATCTACATAATCTTTTCTCAACGGAAATCCGTCCCAGTCTTCGGTCAAAAAGAGTCTTTTCAAGTTAGGATGATTGTTGAATTTTATTCCGAAGAAGTCAAAAACTTCTCTTTCGTGGAATTCGGCAGTGTACCAAATCTTGCAAACCGTGTCGAGTGTTGGGTTTTCACGGTCTTCGGTTTTTACTTTTACCACCAATTGATGTCTGTGAGTAGTAGATTCTAGATGATAAACAACACCTAATGCCGCACCCCAATCCATACCTGTTAAGCAAAACAAATAGTCGAAATTCGTATCCGGATTACTTTTTAATTGAGTCATTAATTGGTGAAGTTGTTCGGGCTGAACGGTGATATTTAAAAACTGCGATTTTTCTTCTGTGAATTCCAATTCGGGAATCCAACTGCTTATTAAATTTTGTAAGGCTTCGTTTGTCATAATTTTGATATTATAGTCCTTCGTCAAACCCGTCTATAGGGAAAACTTTATTATTCATACTTTCTGTTTTGATTTTCGCCTGAAGCATCAACATTCCTTCTAATAAAGCTTCTGGACGTGGTGGACAACCCGGAACGTAAACATCTACAGGTATTACGTGGTCAGCTCCTTTCACGACAGAATACGAATTGTAATAAAAAGGACCACCTGAAATGGCGCAAGCTCCCATTGCAATTACGTATTTTGGTTCGGCCATTTGATCGTACAAACGACGTAAAACAGGAGCCATTTTATTAACGATAGTTCCTGCAATTATAATTAAATCGGCTTGTCTTGGCGAAGGTCTTGCTACTTCAAATCCAAATCTTGAATAATCGTGGCGAGCTGCTCCGGTTTGCATCATTTCGATAGCGCAACAACTTGTTCCAAAATAAAGGGACCAAAGCGAGTTAGCTCGTCCCCAATTGATGATATCGTCTAATGAAGTGACCAAAATATTGGCTCCATTACCTCCAGGAATTACCTTTCCCGGAAAATCTGCTGGTATTTCAGATGTGTTATTTACTCCCATTTTAATGCTCCTTTTTTCCAAGCGTAGGCTAAACCTAAACCTAATATTACTAAAAAGATGATGATTTCGACAAAAGCGACCATTCCTATTTCTTTGAAAACTACTGCCCAAGGAATTAAAAAGGCTACCTCGACATCAAAAACCAAGAATAAAATAGCGTACAAATAGTAGCCCACTTTAAACTGAACCCAAGTAGGCCCAATGGTGGTCATTCCACTTTCATAAGGTTCTCGTTTTTGTGCATTGTCTGATTTTGGTGAAAGTAAATTAGAGAGGAAATTGGCACCGGCGACCAATACTATTCCGGCTAATAAGAAAACTATAATTGCTTCTGAACCCATATATATTAATTTTAATTATTGTAATAATTTGCAAATTTATATTATTAAATCTACTATTCCCATAGGGTAATTAATTTTTGCTGTTAAATTCATTTTACTTCATAAGTTTCGCCCGAGAAGAACAAATCGTCCGTTTTTCTGAAACTCGAATTGGCTTTTACTTGCGCTGTCAAAGCATCTTCTCTTTCTTCTAAGGTAACATCATCGAAACTTCTAATCACTCCTGTTGCTAATGGATATTCCATTCGAACCAACATATAATGTAGCGTAGGATCTTTTTCTTTGGCATTATGAACTAACAAATCTTCTTGTGTAATTCCGTTTTCACCAATAGTTACGACTTCTAATTTTAGTCCTTTTAATACTAAACCTTTGTCACGATTTTTTCCAAAAATCATTGGTTTTCCGTGTTCAAGATAGATTTGTTTGTCTTCTTTTACGTCTTTATCCGTAAGATGATTGAAGCAAACATCATTAAAAATCACACAATTTTGCAACACTTCGATTAATGAAGTTCCTTTAAATTGATGCGCTTCGATAAAAATTTGTCCCATTTCTTTTGGGCTTCCGCCACCCACTCTTGCAAAAAATCGTGCTTGAGCGCCTAATGCTAATTCGCCGGGAGAAAAAGGAGGTTGGGTATTTCCGTAAGGAGAGGATTTTGTTTTTTGTCCAATTAATGAAGTAGGAGAGAACTGCCCTTTGGTTAGACCATAAATTTCATTATTGAAAAGAATAATATTCAAATCGATATTTCTACGTAAAACGTGGATAAAGTGATTTCCTCCAATAGCCATTGCATCGCCATCACCCGTTGCAATCCAAACGCTTAAGTTAGGATTTGCCAATTTTATTCCTGAGGCAATTCCGGGAGCTCTACCGTGAATACTGTGAATTCCGTAAGTGTCTAAATAATAGGGAAACCGGGACGAACAGCCAATACCAGAGACAAAAACAAAATCTTCTCTGGCAACACCCATTTCTGGAAGTGCTTTTTGCATAGTGCGTAAAATCACGTAGTCATCGCAACCTGGACACCATCTTACTTCTTGATCGCTAGTAAAATCTTTAGCAATATATTTTTTTTCTACAGTCGTTTCCATTATACTAGTGATTTAAATTTTTCAATTAGATCGTCGTTTGCAAAAGGTAATCCTTGAACTTTATTGAATTGCAAGAATTCAAATTTACTGTGTTTAATTTTTAAAATGCTGGCAAATTGTCCGCTGTTTAATTCGCAAACCACTATTTTTTTGAATTTGGACAGAACTTCTTCCGTGTTTTTTGGCATTGGATTAATGTAGTTGAAATGTGCATAACCAATGTTTTTATGTCCTTGTTCATTCATTTGTTTCACGGCAGAATGCAAAGAACCATAAGTTCCGCCCCAACCTATTACCAATAAATCTCCTTCATTAGCAAATTCAGTTTCTAAGTCTGGAATATTGAATTTTACTCGTTCAATTTTTTCGGCTCTGATGGCAGTCATTTTCTCGTGATTCATCGGTTCGTACGAGATATTTCCGGTAACCGCATCTTTTTCTAATCCACCAATTCTGTGTTCTAATCCCGGAGTTCCTGGAATAGCCCAATTTCTAGCTAATGTTTTTTCATCTCTGTCATATGGATGCCAATTTTCTTTGACTTCGGTAATCTTGTTGTTTTTAATTTCTGGCATTTCGGCAACTGTCTTGATTTTCCAAGGAGCTGAACCGTTTGCAATATATCCATCAGTCAATAAAATAACGGGCGTCATATGTTCTAAAGCAATTCGAGCCGCTTCGTAAGCAAAGTTAAAACAGTTGGCTGGCGTGCTTGCAGCGATTACGATCACTGGACTTTCTCCATTTCGACCGTACATGGCTTGCAATAGATCAGATTGTTCAGTTTTTGTTGGTAAACCTGTTGACGGACCACCACGTTGCACATTGACAACAACCAAAGGCAATTCAGTCATTATGGCTAAACCAATAGCTTCGCCTTTTAGTGCTAATCCTGGTCCTGAAGTGGTGGTAATGGCTAAATCTCCAGCAAATGAAGCTCCAATTGCTGATGTTACACCTGCAATTTCATCTTCAGCCTGAAAAGCTTTTACGCCAAAATGTTTGTGTTTAGCTAATTCGTGTAAAATATCGGTAGCAGGAGTTATTGGATAAGAACCCAAGAATAATTCCAAACCAGATTTTTCGGCTGCTGCCAAAAATCCCCAAGCCGTTGCGGTGTTACCCATAATAATTCTATAGGTTCCAGCGGGCATTTTTGCTGGAGAAATAGTGTAGGAGTTTGGAATAAGTTCTAAAGTCTCGGCAAAATAATATCCGGCCATTAATACTTTAGTATTTGCTTCAATTAGGGACGGTTGCGACTTAAATTTTTTATTAAAAAAATCGATCGTATAATCTGTAGAACGATGATACATCCAGTAAACCATTCCTAAGGAAAACATGTTTTTACTTCTCGAAATCGATTTAGTATCTAATCCTGAAACACTTTTCAAAGCTTCCTTGGTCAATGAGGTCATGTCAACTTCAATAACCCGATAATTTTCTAGACTTCCATCTTCTAGTGGATTTGTTTTGTATTCTGCTTTTTCTAAATTCTTTTTATTAAAGGAATCGGTATCAACTATTAATGTATGACCAGGTTTTAATGCATATAGATTCGTTTTCAAAGCTGCAGGGTTCATAGCTACCAATAAATCAACGCTGTCGCCGGGAGTGCTCACTTCAACGCTACCAATGTGTACTTGAAATCCTGAAACTCCGTATAAACTGCCTTGGGGGGCTCTAATTTCGGCAGGATAATTTGGAAAAGTGGCAATATCATTCCCAAACATTGCAGAAGTATCAGAAAATTGTGTTCCTGTAAGTTGCATTCCATCTCCTGAATCTCCAACAAATCGGATGACCACTGCTTCCAGTTGTTCGGGTTGAGGTTTTATTTTTGTTTCAATCATGATTAAAAGTTATTTAAATAGTATTACGTTAAAACTAATAATTGACCATTCAAATTTAATTTCACTTTTTCGATTAAAATATGACTATTATCATATAAAAGTAATAAAAAGACTTTTAATTTTACTGGGAATTAAAAAATAAATACTATGGCAATAATTATTACGGACGAGTGTATCAATTGTGATGCATGTATTTCAGAATGTCCAAACAATGCAATTTATGAACCAGATACGAGTTGGTCTTATGCAGATGGATCAGCTTTGAAGGGAATGGTAAAAAATCTTATCGGAGTGGATATTGATGCAAATGAAGAGCACGATCCAATCTCTGATGAATTTTTCTACATTGTAGCTGATAAATGTACAGAGTGTAAAGGATTTCATGATACACCTCAATGTGCTTCAGTTTGCCCAGTAGATTGTTGCATACTTGATGAAAATCACGTTGAGACAGAAGCTCAATTATTAGACAAAAAAGCCTGGTTGCATAATGAGTAAATCACGGAGATAAAAAAAAGCTAAAAAGCCATATGGAGTTTTAGCTTTTTTTGGCTCTTAAAATTAAATTCCGTCAAGTAATTTGTAGATTGAATAGAGAGTCACAAATTCAAGATGGTTTAAAAACTTTATAAAAATGAAGAATAAAACATTTAAGAAAGTAATTTGTGACGGTAATGAGGCAGTGGCTCTCATTGCGCATAAAACGAATGAAGTCTGTGCTATTTACCCAATTACACCCTCTTCCCCGATGGGTGAGCACGCCGAACTATACAGTTCAAAGGGTAAAACAAATATTTGGAATAATGTTCCAAGAATTGTAGAAATGCAAAGTGAAGCTGGTGCTGCTGGTACTGTTCACGGTGCTTTACAGGCGGGTGCTTTGACTACAACGTTTACGGCCTCTCAAGGTTTGTTGTTGATGATACCTAATATGTATAAAATTGCTGGTGAGTTATTGCCTTGCGTTATTCACGTTGCAGCCAGAACAGTGGCTACGCACGCGCTGTCTATCTTTGGAGACCACTCTGATGTTATGGCTTGCAGACAAACAGGATTTTCTATGTTATTTGGTGGTTCAGTACAAGAAGCACACGATTTTGCTTTAATTTCACAAGTGGCAACATTAAAAACCAGAGTTCCTTTTATGAATATCTTTGATGGATTTAGAACCTCTCATGAAATTTCAAAAATCGACAGTATTCCAGACGATATCATTAGAGCTATGATGCCCGAAGATAAAGTGATGGAACACAGACAAAGATCATTAGATCCCGACTGTCCAGTTTTAAGAGGTACCACTCAAAATCCTGATGTATTCTTCCAAGCAAGAGAAGCAGCCAATTTATTTCACGACAGAGTTCCGGCTGTAGTGCAGGATGTTATGGACGAATTCTACGAGCAAACTGGCCGTAGATACAATTTGTTTGATTATATAGGTCATCCAGAAGCCGAGAGAGTAATTATTATTATGGGTTCTGCTGAAGGTCCTGTAAAAGAAGCGCTTCAAGTGATGTTGGAAGAGGACGAAAAAGTAGGTGTTATTTTAGTTCGTTTATTCAAACCTTTTTCTATTGATGCTTTTGTAAATGTATTGCCAAAAACAGTTCAAAAAATTGCTGTAATGGACAGAACTAAAGAGCCAGGAAGTATTGGAGATCCACTTTATTTAGACATCGTTACGGCGCTTGTTGAAAGCGGAAGAGAAATGCCAATCGTGGTTGGAGGTCGTTACGGATTGTCATCCAAAGAGTTTACTCCAGCGATGGTAAAAGGAATTTATGACGAGTTGTTGAATAAGAAACCTAAAAATCACTTTACAATAGGTATCAATGATGATGTGACTTTCAAAAGTTTATATTATGATAATTCCTTCGATATTAAAGGAAAATCAATTAGCTGTATGTTCTATGGTTTAGGTTCGGATGGTACTGTTGGAGCGAACAAAAACTCGATCAAAATCATTGGTGAAACTACCGATAATTATGTTCAAGGCTATTTTGTGTATGACTCTAAAAAAGCAGGAGCTCAAACTATTTCGCACTTGCGTTTTGGTCCAGACCTAATCAATTCAAATTATTTAATTGATAAAGCCGATTTTATTGCCAGTCATAAATTCAATTTTGTTGAAAAATTCAATATGATTGCCGACTTGAAACACGGAGGTACTTTCTTATTGAATTCTCCTTATTCTGCAGCCGAAATTTGGGAAAGATTACCAATCCAAATTCAAGAAGGAATTATCGACAAACAAGTAAAATTCTATGTAATTGACGCTACAAAAGTGGCGTTTGAAGCCAGTCTTGGAAAAAGAGCCAATACCATTTTACAAACATGTTTCTTCGCTATTTCCGGAATTTTACCTAAAGATGAAGCTATCGAAAAAATCAAAGCTGCCATCGTAAAATCCTACTCTCATAAAGGCGAAAAAGTGGTGAAAATGAACTTTAATGCGGTGGATAAAGCGTTGGAAAATTTACATCAAGTAGAATATCCAAAAGTAGCTTCTAGCGAAAAACAATTAGCATCAGCGATGAAAAATGCTCCTGATGGATTTGTTACCGATGTGTTAGAAAAAATATTAGCCGGTTTTGGAGATGAACTTCCAGTAAGTGCTTTCTCTATAGATGGAACTTTCCCAACAGGAACTTCACAATACGAAAAAAGCGGAATTGCCGATTTTATTCCGGTTTGGGACGACGAAAATTTATGTACACAATGTAATAAATGTGTGGCTATTTGTCCTCACGCAGCCATTCGATCTAAAGTAGTTAATAACGAAGATATTGCTAGTTTTCCAACTTCTTTAAAAAGTGTAGCAGCCATAGGAAGACCATTTGATAAGGCGAGTGAATCATATGTATTGCAAGTTTCTCCAGAAGATTGCACCGGTTGTGATCTTTGCGTGGTGGTTTGTCCAGCGGTAAGCAAAGAAAAAGAAAACTTCAAAGCGATCAATATGCACAAGAAAATTGAAGTGGATGTGGAAGAAAATGTAAACTGGGATCATTTTGTTGAATTGCCTTATTATGACAGAACTGCGTTGCAAATTACTAATGTGAAAGGCTCACAATTCTTAGAACCCTTATTCGAATTCTCAGGAGCTTGTTCTGGTTGTGGAGAAACCCCTTATATCAAAATGATTACGCAATTGTATGGCGATAGTCTGTTGATTGCTAATGCGACAGGTTGTTCATCTATCTACGGTGGAAATTTACCAACTACCCCTTATAAAACTAATGAATTTGGTAGAGGTCCCGCTTGGGCAAATTCACTTTTCGAAGACAACGCCGAGTTTGGTTTAGGACTAAAATTAGGTTTGTCCAAAAAACAAGAAATTGCAGTTGATTTACTAAAATCATTGGAATCAGTTATTGGAAGTGAATTGGTAGCAGCTATTCTAAACAACACCGAAGAAACGGAAGCCTTGAAAAACGAGAAATTTGCTCAAATTGATGCGCTTAAAAAAGTGTTATCAAACCTTGGCGATAGCAATGAAGACGCTAAAAAATTAAATCAATTAACAGAGTATTTACGTAAAAAAGCAGTTTGGATCTTTGGTGGAGACGGTTGGGCTTATGACATCGGATACGGTGGAGTAGATCACGTTTTATCAACAGGAGAAGACATTAATATTTTAGTAATGGACACCGAGGTGTATTCCAACACTGGTGGACAAGCTTCTAAATCAACTCCTCTTGGAGCAAGTGCTAAGTTCACCATTGGTGGTAAAAAAACAGGTAAAAAATCTCTAGCACTTCAAGCTATTTCTTATGGAAATGTGTATGTTGCTCAAATCGCAATGGGAGCCAAAGATCTACAATCGCTAAGAGCTATTGAAGAAGCGGCAGCTTATCCTGGACCATCCTTGATTATTGCTTATTCTCATTGTGGCGAACACGGTTACGAATTGAAAAACGCTATTTCGCAACAAGAAAAAGCAATCGATTCAGGCTACTGGCCATTATTTAGATTCAATCCTCTAGAATCAAAAGGTAAGAAATTCAAATTAGATTCTAAAGCACCGACAATTCCTTTGAGTGACTTTATGTACAACGAAGCTCGTTTTACTAGAGTTGTTAAAGAAAATGCTGAATTAGGAGCTGCATTATTGACGCAAGCTCAGGATGAAGTAGATTCTAAATGGGAAAGATTAGAATTGTATAGAGATTTGTAGCTAGCTGCAATGATTTAAAAACTGCTGAAATGCAGAGGATTTAATAAATAAATAGACCTACTCTGGATAAGAAATCTTGAGTAGGTTTTTTTTGTGAATACTATTGTGAGAAAAACGTTAAATTTGGGAAGTGATTGGCAACAAAATTGAGCGAATCTAACAGTTGGTAGTAACTTTGCCAAAATTGATAATTATCACCTTTATGAAGAAAATAATATTTTTACTAATTGTCCTATCCTTTTCTAGTTGTAGATATTTTAATGTGAGTCCTGTAAATGGAATTACAACAAAAGATTTGACTGAAGAACCTTTGTCGAAAGATTTTATTGGAAGTTGGGAAGTAGACAAATTTAGTTATGATTTAATACGTGAAAATGGATATGATTTAAAAAAAGTCAAATTAGACATTAAAAATAATGGAAGTTTCGAAGCAATAAATTTCCCTGATTTTATTGATGTGTTTTCTGAAAATATTTCTAAAAAGAATATAAACACCAAAGGAATGTGGAAAATTAAAAAGGACTTTAATGAAGAAAAATGGGGTTTACAATTGGATTTCGAAAAAAGCGATTTATATAAAGATGGCTTATCAATTTCCTATGATTTATATATACAAGAAGACAAATTAATTTTATGGTCATTTATTGGAGATCCAGATTCTGGCGAAAGATTTCTGTTCCAAAAGGAATAAGTCCCGATGATGCGGATATGATTACAGAATAGTCTCGTGAAAGACAGGCGGATTTGTAATCCGTGACCACAAGCGAGACAAAAAATGACTTAAAATAAAATCAGTAAAAATAAAATAGTAAGTTTATGTAAAATAGCACTGTTATGAAAGCAATTGCTTTAAAAAAATATTTGGTTTCAAAAATAAATCTAATTGATGATGATTCCATTTTAGATGAAATCAAAGAAATTGTTGATAAGAAAGAAACGGTTTATGTACTTTCTGATTATCATATAGAGAAACTAGCCAAATCGAGAAAGCAGATGGAGGAAGGAGATTTTTTGACCCAAGATGAAATGGATGTAAAAGTGGAAGAATGGCTAAACGAAAAGTAATTTGTTCTTGCGTAATAATTAAATTGAAAAAGCCTATTCGGGACGTATAATCTTATTTAGGTTTTTTTTATGGGAATATTTATAGCTACTTCACCCTCAAAAAAACATCTTCAACGGCGATTTTCATTTCTGGAAAGAGAGGGCTTTTTATTATTTCTCCTTCCGAAAAAGGTTTTGAACCAATGTATTCCTGATTGATTAAACTGTAAACCAAAACTATTCGTGCTTCAGGTTCTACCATCCAATATTCTTTTACACCACTTTCTAGATAAAGATTAAATTTGGTGTCCACATCGTGCTTACTGTTTTTGGGCGACAAAATTTCTACAATCAAGTCGGGTGAGCCATTACAGCCTTTATCGTCAATTTTGTCTTCATCACATATAATACAAATGTCAGGCTGTACAACTGTTGTGTCTTTTTTAGCTGATTTTATAGGTAAACGAACATCGAATGGAGCGACAAAAACGCTACAACTGTGATTTTGAAAATAACCATAGATTTTCCAATTCAAATTTTGCGAAATTTTTTGATGGTTAGAACTCGGAGCAGGACTCATTTTTAGAATAAATCCCTTTATCAGTTCTACGCGTTCGGAAAATTGCCATAATAAGTAATCGCTATAGGTGTAGGTTTTGGTCAAATCTAAATCCGAAAAGTTTTTTACGATGTGCATAAAGCGTTCTTTTTTCACAAAGTTATAAAAACTATACTAACTTTTCTATCATTTATTTGAGTTATAAAATCAATAGAGTTTCAAAAAAAGCAAATTTGCTTTAAACTGCAGTAAAGAAATAAATGTAATAATTTATATCTTCCCAAAAAGCCAACTGATTTTGTTTTTCAACTGATTACTCAAAAACTGACCACTGACGACTTTTTCAAAGATATTTGATAAACGTTTTTCTTCTACAATGAATTTTTGGGTCGAAGTTTTTCCATAAATTATGAATGGCCTGATTGTCTGCTAATTCTGGAGTACGAATACAATTGATTATTCCTTTTTTAGTAAAAGCTTTGAAATATTCATCGAAAATAATAGCTGTTACGCCTTTGTTTTGGTAATCGGGATGAACGCCTATCAAATAAAAAACAACGTCTTTACTTTCTTTTCTGGCTTTGAGTAAATGATAAAATCCAAAAGGAAAAAGTTTACCTTTGGCTTTTTGTAATGCTTCTGAAAAGCTTGGCATCACAATGCTGAAAGCTACAATATTTTCGGTTTTATCCAACACGAAAATTATATATTCTGGATTGATAAAACTGATGTATTTCTTCTTGAAATATTCTTTTTGAACATCAGTAATGGCGACAAACGAAGACAAATTAGCATAAGAATTATTAAACAAATCAAACATTTTGTCCACATAAGGCATAATGTCTTTTGTTTTGGTAAAAGTCAAACTCGTCAGTTCATATCGTTTTTTGATCAAAGCCTGTGCTTTCGAAAAAAATTCTGGTTTTACGTTCGAAAACGGAAAGATGCTTTCGATGTATTCTTTCTCTTTGACAAATCCCAATTGTTCTAAATGAGTTGCAAAATAAGGATGATTGTACCAAGTAATCATCGTTCCCATTTGGTCAAAACCTTCGGTGAGAACGCCCACTTTGTCTAAGTTGGAAAAACCCATTGGGCCTTCAACGTGTTCCAAATTTTTTTTTCGACCTAATTCATAGACTTTTTCCAATAAAGCTTTGGTAACATCAATATCATCGATTACGTCAAACCAACCAAAACGAACTTTCTTTTTGTGTTGATTATTGACTTCGCCCCAATTGATGATAGCAGCAATTCGCCCCACGATTTCATTGTTTTTGTAAGCCAAATAAAAATAGGCTTCGGCACTTTCGAAAGCGGGATTTTTGGTTCTGTCAAAAGATTCTAATTCATCGGCAATAATGGGAGGCACCCAATATTGGTTGTCTTTGTATAAGGAGAAAGGAAATTTAACAAATGCTGTCATTTCCTTTTTTGTAATAGCTTCTTTTATGGTAATCATTTTTTTTATTTAGGTGAAACTTCTACAGCGTCTTTAAGTCTTTTTTTGTTTTTTAGATTTTGATTTGGACTTACCATCACCATCAATGTTTATTTTGACATCTTTCTAATTGGCATCATAACGCCAAGAAAATCCGATGCCTCCGTAAAGAATAGAAGGAGTATCTTTCAAGCTTGTGCTTATTGAAGCATCAATTTGCAAATCATCGTGAATTAAATAAACCGCTCCGCCACGAACAATGGCATCGCTATAAAAATCACTCCTATATCCTTGATTTTCTATAAATCCAGACCAATTTTTGTTGAATCCTTTTGTCAAAGTTATTCCGTAACCATAACTAGGATAATCGGTCCCAATGTAATCGGCAATAATATTGGTTACGAAAACCCAACTCCCGTCACCCAAGTGATTTTGTGCAATCAAGATAATTTTGGGAGAAATTGCAGCATTAGGAGAAAAATAATAAGGATTGTCAACAAGAGTAAGATTTGCGCCAGCAAAGACTGAAACGGCAGGAATCAATTGGTGCCAATTGAAGGAATGATTCTTTTTCCAGCTGTACACATTTACTTTCTTTTCGTAATTTTTAAATGGATCATAAATCAAATATTTTGCGCCCAAAATAGTTTGTTTGAAAGCAGATCTCTCTGGATAAGAAATGGCAGGATTCAAAAATTCATATTGATATTGAAAATCGGCAAGCAATTCTAGTTTTTCCATAAATAATCCCCATCTCAGCGTCATATCAATTCCAAAACCATTAGCATCATAATTCAGAATGCTATGATTTTCTGTGATGCCATAAATCCCAGATTCAACTTGAATTACTGATTTTCCAACTGCAAAAGCGGACATGGTTTCGCCTGGTCTATTTGAATTGATTTGGTCAGTGTGTTGTCCATAATGCATCAAGGGAACAATTAAAAACGTTCCAATGAGAAGGGTTTTCATTTTGTACATAAATTTGTTTTTGCTTAAAAAAGTATAACGCATTTCAAATGTACTATATTTTATTATTAATTTAAGGATGATATTTTAATTTTGAACGATGGAATTGTTAATTTTGTCAAAAATTATTTTAACCATGCAAGAAGCTTCAATTTTAGGTTTTATCAAGACTTTAATTTATATCATTGCTATTTACTACATTATAAAATTTTTGGCAAAACTGTTTTTGCCATTATTAGTAAAAAAAGTAGTTCAAAAAACGGAAGAAAATTTCCAAAAACAGCAACAAAAACCTAAAAGCTATTCTTGGCAAAAAACTGCAAATGCCGATAAAATCATAATCGATACAGCCAACGCAAAAAAATCTCGCGAAACCAAAAAAGTGGGGGATTATGTTGATTATGAAGAGATTGATTAAAGGCCCATCCTCCCCAACACTTCCAAAGGAGGGGCTTTCAAAAAAGGAAATTATTGCTTACAAAGATTATTTTTAAATAATCTAAAATCTATAATCTAAAATCTGAATTCTAAAATGAATCAACTAAAAAAGTTATATCCGCACGCTCTTGTCCTACTTGGATTTGTATTAATTTCTCTCATTTATTTTTATCCTGTATTGCAAGGAAAACAAATTTTACAATCGGATATTGTACAATTTACAGGAATGGCAAAGGAGCAAAACGATTTTAGAGCTTCTGATCATCAGGAACCTTTTTGGACTAATTCAGGTTTTGGAGGAATGCCAACCTATCAATTGGGCGCCAAATACCCTCACGATTACATTGGCATGATTGATGATGCTATTCGGTTTTTACCGCGTCCTGCAGATTATTTGTTTCTGTACTTTCTAAGTTTTTATGGTTTATTATTAGTTTTAAAAATTGATCCGCTTAAAGCATTTTTTGGAGCCCTCGCGTTTGGATTTTCTACTTATTTGATCATAATTTTAGGTGTTGGTCATAATGCCAAAGCCCACGCCATTGGTTATTTACCAATTGTTGTTGCTGGTGTTATATTAGTTTTCAAAAAAAAATATATCTTAGGGGGACTGCTTACGATGTTTGCCGTGGCATTAGAAATCAATGCGAACCATTTTCAAATGACGTATTATTTGTTGCTTTTGCTATTAATACTTTCGGGTTATTTTACATACAAATTAGTCAAAGAAAAAGATTTTAAATCACTTTTATTAATCACAGGAACATTTATTGTAGCAGGAATTTTTGCCATTGGCGCTAATGCAACCAGTCTTTTGGCAACAGCTGAATATGCTGATTTTAGTATGCGGAGCAAGAGCGAATTGACTTTCAATCCTGACGGTTCAAAAAACGAAACGACATCGGCTATGAACTATGATTATATAACCGCTTATAGTTATGGTATTGCCGAAAGTTTTAACCTTATTGCACCAAGACTTTTTGGAGGTTCAGGAAATGAAGCACTAGGAACTGATAGCAAAACGTATGAGTTTTTGCTTGCAGAAAAAGTGCCAGAAACTCAAGCTGCGGAATATGTAGCAGGCGGAATGCCAACGTATTGGGGTGATCAACCTGGTGTTGCAGCTCCAGCTTACATTGGTGCGGTAGTTTTTTTTCTAGCTGTTTTGGCTTTTTTTACAGATAAACGAAAAATAAAATATGCTTTTTTAGGCGGAGCAATTGCTTCATTGTTACTCTCTTGGGGAAAAAACTTCTCCCTTTTGACTGATTTCTTCATTGATTTTGTGCCACTGTATGATAAGTTTAGAGCCGTTTCATCGATACAAGTGATTCTCGAATTGTGCATACCAGTTCTTGCTGTTATAGGATTGCATTCTTTTTTTAAATTAGAAAAAGAGTTGACATGGAAAGCCTTGTGGCAATCTGGGGCTGTAAGTATGGGAATTCTTTTGCTTTTATTTTTATGTAAAGGTTTATTTAACTTTTCGGGCGTGAATGATAGTTACTATTTGGAAAGTTATGGCCCACAATTTCTTGATGCGCTTAAATCGGACAGGATGACTCTTTATTCTGCGGATTTATTGCGTTCTGGTTTCTTTATTATGGTTTCAGTGGGTGTTTTATGGCTATTTATAAAAAACAGATTTACCCAAAACACGACCATAATTTTAGTTGGATTACTGATGGTTTCGGATTTATTTCTTGTGGATAAAAAATATGTTGACGCAAAAGCTTTTGTCAGCAGCAGAGAAGTCGAAGTGCCATTTGTAGAAACAACTGCCGATATTCAGATTTTGAAAGACACTACTAATTATCGTGTTTTTGATGTTGCGGGGCATTTAACAGGCAGAACACCTTATTTTCATAAATCTATTGGTGGTTATAGTGCGGTGAATCCTAGAAGAATGGAACAATTATTTAACTACCAAATTTCTAAAAACAATATCGAGATTCTCAATATGTTGAATGTGAAGTACATTGTCCAAACGGATTCTACTGGCGTAGCATTTCCAGTTCAAAACCCTGATATCAATGGAAACGCGTGGTTTGTAAAAAACATAAAATTGGTTCAAACTGCTGACCAAGAAATGAAAGCTTTAGATAAATTGAATACTAAAAATGTGGCGGTTATGAATGCTACAGAATTTGAAATTAAAAATAAGGCTTTCGCCAAAGATAGCGTGGCAACTGTAACTTTAGATTCTTACAAACCAAATCATCTAAAATACACAGCTAAAAATTCGAACGATGGTTTGGCTGTTTTTTCTGAAATGTATTATAAAAACGGTTGGAAAGCTACCATCGATGGGAAAGAAACAGAAATTTTTAGAGCAAATTATGCCTTGAGAGCATTACAAATTCCAGCAGGAAAACATACCATAGAATTCAAGTTTGAACCCCAAGTGGTAAAAACAGGAAGCACTATTGCGCTGATTAGTTCCATTGGAATGTTGTTGTTGTTGGTTGGTGGGATTTATTTTGAGAGGAAGAAAATAGTTGAGATTGTAGATTAACGATTTTTGAAAATGGAAAAAGCAAAATTACATCATGCACCCCCAGAGGAAAACGAGAAACGTTACATTGAAGAAATTAGGCAAATGTCTTACCAAAAGCGATATGAAAAAATGATTGCGATTATGGAACTTTCTTATTTGGTTAAAAATGCTAAAGTAACTTTTAATGCTAATTCAAAAAAATGAACGAACAAATTATCCAAGTCTGGAAATATCTTTTAGAAAATAATGTAAATTATCTAACAATAGGTGGTTTGGCAGTTAACATTTATGGTTACGGAAGAAACACAGGAGATATAGATATTATTATTGAAGACACTATAATTAATCGTGAAAATTTAAGAAATGCCTTAAAAGAATTAGGAATAGGTGATTTTGAAAATATTATGACAATGCAATTTATTGCTGGTTGGACAGATATAAATTTGAACTTCAACTTAAGACTTGATATAATGACTTCGATTAAAGGTCTGGAAAACAAACCATTTAGGGAATTGATGAAACAAGCTACAATTACTGAAATAAATGATGTTCAAGTATATTTTTTAGATTATGAAAATTTAATCATTGCCAAAAAAGCTGCAAATCGTCTGAAAGATTTGTTGGATATTGAAGAACTTGAAAAAATTCGCAGAGATTTATAATTCAATATTACAAACCTTAAACTTGAAATCAAAAAAACTTTTAGTCATAACCTATTATTGGCCTCCAGCCGGTGGACCAGGCGTGCAGCGTTGGTTGAAATTCGTAAAATATTTACCCGATTTTGGCGTTCAGCCCATTGTTTATATTCCAGAGAATCCTACCTATCCTATTGTTGACGAGAATTTGATACATGAGGTTTCGGATAAGGCTATTATTTTAAAACATAAGATTTTCGAGCCCTATCAACTGGCTTCGTTTCTTTCGAAGAATAAAACCAAAAAAATGAATTCGGGGATTATTCCAAACCAAAAAAAACAATCTTTTTTAGATAAAGTTTTGTTGTGGATTCGGGGGAATTTATTTATTCCTGATGCCCGTGTTTTTTGGGTAAAACCTTCGGTGGCGTTTTTGGAAAAATATATAAAAGAGAATGACATCGACACAATTGTCACTTCGGGACCACCGCACAGTTTGCATCTTATTGGATTGGAATTAAAACAAAAATTGAATATAAAATGGTTTGCTGATTTTCGCGATCCTTGGACAACCATTGGCTATCACAAATCCTTGCGATTGTCAAATTATGCAGCCAAAAAGCACAAAGATTTAGAATATAAAGTTTTGAATACCGCTGATACCATTATCGTTACAAGCAACACTACAAAAACTGAATTTCAAGCCATTACAACTAAACCAATTGCTGTAATCACGAATGGTTATGATACTGAAAATATAGCAAAACAAGCTTTGGACACCAAATTTTCTTTGGCACACATTGGTTCATTTTTATCCGAAAGAAATCCAAAGATGCTTTGGGAAACTTTGGTCGAATTAATTGATGAAATTCCAGATTTTAAATCTCATTTGGAAATAAAATTGATTGGCGCAGTAAGTCAGGAAGTATTGGAAACTATTTCTCAATTCGATTTGAATCCGTATTTGAATAATTTGGGTTATGTTTCACATTCCGAAGCGATTGCACATCAAAGAAAGTCACAGGTTTTATTGCTTATCGAAATCAATTCCGAGGATACCAAAAGTATCATTCCCGGAAAATTGTTCGAATATATGGTTTCAGGTAGGCCTATAGTTGCGATTGGACCAAAGGGTTCTGACTTTGCTGAAATCATTACCAATACAAACACAGGAATATTCTTTGATTATTCCGAAAAAATGAAACTAAAAAGTGTACTTTTGGACTATTATAATCAATTTTTGGAAGGAAAACTACAATCGAATGCCGTTGGTTTACAACAGTATTCCAGAAAAAGTTTGACTGAGAAATTGGTAAATCTTCTAACCTTTAACCTCTAACTTCTAACCTCATAAATGGGAATAGTATTAAATCAGTCTTTTAAAAACACCATAATAACGTACATCGGTTTTGCCATTGGTGGAATTAATACTATTTATTTGTATCCCGTTTTTCTTGGGTCAACTTATTATGGTTTATCGAATTACATTCTTTCGAGCGCCAATGTGATTATGCCAATTTTTGCTATCGGAATGCAAAATACGTTAGTCAAATTCTACTCACAATATGAAACTAATGAGGAACGATTGAGGTTTTTATCTTTCACAGTATTGTTTCCTTTTCTGGTGATTATTCCAATGTTATTGATAGGTTTTTACTTTTTTGATGATATTCTAATGTTCTTATCTAAAAAGAATAGTATCGTCAAAAAATTTATTTGGCTTATTCCTTTCATTGGAGTTTGTATGGCTTATTTCGAAATTTTTTATGCTTGGTTGAGGGTTCACATGCATTCGGTTTTTGGAAATTTCATTAAAGAAGTAGGATTAAGGTCGGCCTCATTGTTTCTGTTAATCGGAGTTTATTACAATTGGATTACGGTCGAAGGCTTTGTTTACGCAACTGCTGTTGTTTATTTTTTGGCATTAGTGATTACGATGTTTTATGCTTTTAGTATTCAAAAACCTAATTTTCAGTTCGAAATACCTAAGAATACAAAGGATGTTTTGACCTACACTTTTTACATCATTTTGTCGGGAAGTGTAGCCAATTTACTTTTAGATGGAGACAAAATTATCTTAAGCCTTTATATGGATATCGAAAACATTGCCTATTATTCTGTTGCCACTTACATTGCTTTGGTAATTTCAGTTCCAAGTCGTTCTATGCATCAAATAGTTTATCCTATTACGGCAAAGTTAATGCACGAGAACAAGCACGATGAAATGAATATTTTATACAAAAAAACATCAATAAATCTCCAATTGGTTGGAGGTTATGTAATGCTTGGGATTTTTGTGAACATCAATAAACTATACGAAATTATTATTGGCGGACTGAAAACTGAGGATGAAAAATTATTGTATCTTAGTGGAATTCCTGTTGTGTTTATGATTGGTATTTCTAAATATTTTGATTTGATTTTAGGAAATAATAACGCTATTATTTTCAATACAAAATATTACCGAACCGTTTTGTTTTTAGGAGTAGCATTAGTAGTTTTAACAGTTGTATTAAATATGATTTTTATTCCAATTTATGGCATAATGGGTTCAGCATTTGCTACATTATTGTCAATTTCTTTGTATAGTTTGGCCAAATTACTTTTTGTGGTAAAAAAATTAGATTTGTATCCTTTTACCAAACAAACTTTGTATTCAATGGCTTTAACGTTTGTTTTGTTTGTTGTATTTTACTTTTGGGACTTCCCTTTTAATCCTATTATTTCGATTGTAATAAAATCCGTGTTGTTGACTATTGCTTATGTTTATATCAATTATCGGTTTGTAATTTCTATCGAAATTAATCAGGTTATGGATAAGTATTTGAAAAAAATGAAAATTATGAAGTAGTAGTTTGATTCCAATAAACATAGATTTAAAAAAAAACCATTTAGAAATTAAGGTTCATCAAGTTTAATCTGCTTAATGAACCTTTATTTTCTTAATGGTTTAAGTGTTTTGAGAATTATTTTCTAATACAAACCTGGATATTTCGAAGGACTTACTTCATTCATCATAGCATATATTTTTTCAAAAATATCTTCAATGGATGGTTTCGAAAAGTAATCGCCATCGGTTCCATAAGCAGGCCTGTGCGCTTTGGCTGTTAGTGTTTGTGGTTTGCTATCCAAATAGTTATACCCATTTTGATTTTCGATAATTTCTTGTAAAATGTATGCCGATGCGCCACCCGGAACATCTTCATCGATTATTAAAAGTCGATTTGTTTTGGCAATACTTTTTACAATATCGTGATTGACATCGAAAGGAAGCAAGGATTGAACATCAATTATCTCGCAATCGATACCAATTTCCAGTAATTCTTTAGCAGCTACTTCGACTAATCTCAAAGTAGAACCATAAGAAACTAGCGTGATATCTGCACCCTTTTTTATAGTTTCAACTACACCTATTGGCGTTTTGAATTCTCCATAATTCAAGGGCATTTTTTCTTTTAATCGGTAACCATTTAGACATTCAACAACAAGTGCAGGTTCGTCACACTCTAATAAAGTGTTATAAAAACCAGCGGCTTTGGTCATATTTCTTGGAACCAAAATATGAATTCCTCTTAGCGCATTGATTAGCATTCCCATTGGTGAACCTGAATGCCAGATTCCTTCTAATCGATGGCCACGAGTTCTAATGATTAGCGGCGCTTTTTGTTTTCCGGAGGTTCTATATTGTAAGGTTGCCAAGTCATCGCTCAAAATCTGAACGCCGTATAACAAATAATCTAAATATTGAATTTCAGCAATCGGTCGAAGACCTCGCAATGCCATACCAATTCCTTGTCCAATGATTGATGCCTCTCTAATTCCTACATCGGCAACACGGGTTTCGCCAAATTTTTCTTGTAAGCCAACCAATCCTTGATTCACATCGCCAATGCTTCCTGCATCTTCTCCAAAAATTAAAACTTCGGGGTGTTTTGTAAAAAGGACATTGAAATTATCGCGTAAAATCATTCGACCATCCGTGTCTTCTTTGGCATTATCTTCGTACTGTGGTAAAACTTCTTTTACTGAAAAAACATTCAAATTAGATTCTGAAAATAAATTCTTGCTAAATTTGGGTTGGTTTAATTCCGTGTATTTGGTAATCCAATTAGATAGTTCCGCTTTCCCATTTTCATTGATAATCAATCGTAAAACTTTTCTAGCCGTTACAAGAATTTCCTTTTTCAAAGGCGCTTTTATGTTGCTTAGATTTGTTTTCAGTTTAAGAATCTTATCCTTATTCTTGCTTGCTGTCGCTATTGTATCTAATAATTGCACCAGACTTTGTTGCTCCTCAATTATTGGATTAATAAATGCGCTCCAAGCGGCTTTTTTGGCTTCTAAAACCTCTTTTCTGGTAACAATGTCAATTTCTTCAAGTTCTTCAGGAGAGGCAATATTAATGGCAATCATCCACAATTTCATTTGACGAATACAGTCAAAATCTCTTTCCCAACTCAATCGATTGGCGTCTTTGTATCTCTCGTGAGAACCTGAACTAGAGTGCCCTTGCGGTTGCGTGAGCTGAATTACATGGATCAAGACAGGAACGTGATGTTCACGAGCTAATGCAGAAGCTCTTTGATATGTTTCAATCAGACTTGGATAATCCCAACCTTGCACTTTTAATATTTCGAAACCCTTTAGGTTTTCATCTCTTTGATATCCTTTCAATATTTCGGAGATGCTTTCCTTTGTAGTTTGAAGTTTTGCATGTACCGAAATTCCATATTCATCATCCCAAACACTCAAAATAATGGGTACTTGTAAAACTCCGGCCGCATTTATGGTTTCAAAAAACAAACCTTCTGAGGTACTGGCATTACCAATGGTTCCCCAAGAAATTTCATTTCCACCAACAGAAAAATTAGATTTATGGGCGAGTTCAGGGATACTTCTATAGATATTAGAAGCCTGAGCAAGTCCAAGCATCCTTGGCATTTGTGATGCTGTTGGTGAAATATCAGCACTTGAATTTTTTTGTTGTGTTAAATCTTTCCAACTCCCATCTTCATTCAAACTATGAGTCATAAAATGTCCTCCCATTTGCCTTCCGGCAGACATTGGTTCTTGGTCAACATCGGTATGACCGTATAAACCAGCAAAAAATTGTTGAATTGTCAATTCACCAATAGCCATCATAAAAGTTTGATCGCGATAATAACCAGAACGGAAATCACCGTTTTTAAAAAACTTTGCCATTGCTAGTTGAGGAACTTCTTTTCCGTCTCCAAAAATACCAAATTTTGCTTTTCCGGTTAATACTTCCTTACGTCCCAACAAACTACATTCTCTACTTGTAATAGCAATTTTGTAGTCTTTTAAAACTTCAGTTTTGAAGTCTTCAAAGGTTAAAGCGGAATTAATTATTTCTTTTATCATATTTAAGAAGTATAATATTGATGCAAATTTACTCAAAAACTAACTATTTTCATAATACATTATAATAAATAGAATTAAATTTTTTGTAAATAAAGTTTAATAATAGTGGTTTTTGTTGAAAAATCAATATTTTTTTTCAATAATTAATATTTAATATTTAAAATTGACTTACAAAATGCTTTCCCTATTTTGTTTTCATATCAATTACTTCCAAAACCCATAGTATTAAATAGGTTAGTCACAACAAATGTATAGTGTGATAATTATTAAAAACAGTTTTTGCAACAGATTAATAAGATGAAATAGATGTGGATACTAAGTCACCAATTCATCTGTGCTTATAAGTGATTGAAGTGATAAGAAATTATTTAGTGGCATTCGAACAAAAACCCAAAATTAAAAAAACATTAAATTTTCTCATTACAAGAACAAAACTAATTTTAAATATTCCTAACAAACTTCGTGTTTCATTAAATTTAACATCAAGAATTTTACAAATTCGTTTCTATTTAGCTTCAAATTAGCAATTTTGAACTAAAAAATCTCAAATAGAAAACTCCGTTAATCAACATAAAAACACTATAAATAAAGGAATTGCTTTGAATTTTGAACTTGCTTTACTATCTTTCGCACTCAAAAAAAAAAACAAACCCTTATACATTGAAAAAATGTTAGAAGAAAAGAATGATAACCTGCAAGAAGCAGATGGAAATTTAGAAAACAATTCGGTTGAAACTACGCAAGATGAGACTACAGTTTTAGAAGAAATTCAAGCCTTTGAGACTAGCGATTCGACAGAAGAAAATGTAGAAACAAGTACCGAAACTGTTTTGCCCGAAGCTCAAGAAGTTATCGAAACCGAAAATAAAGCAGAATTAGTAGTAGAAACGCAAATTGATGAAGAAAATCTGATCGAAATTGATTCAGCCGAAACGATTGTCGAAGAGAATAAATTGTCTGAAACAGACCTTATAATCGATGCCATTGCCGATAATAATGCCGAAGAAAGTGAAGACGAAACGCTGAAAGAACGCCACGACATCCCGATGTTGGATTATGATACACTTTCGTTAGAATCGCTTGTTGCCGAATTGAAAAATCTGGTTACCAATGAAAAAGTGATGTCAGTAAAAGACCATGTCGAAGAAATTAAAAAATCATTCTTAGCAAAATATTACCATCTTTTAGACGAGAAAAAAGAGGAATTTATTGCAGAAAATCTAGATACAACTGAGGAATTTACCTATCATTCGCCTCTCAAAACACAATTTGACCAATTTTATTCGTTGTTTAGAGACAATAAAAATGCTCATTTCAAAAGTTTGCAATCCAATCTTAAGACAAATTTAGAAAACAGATTGGCGATTGTAGAAGAATTGAAAGAGCTTATCAATCCGCAAGCAAACATCAAAGATACCTTGAAACATTTTAATGAATTGAGAGAACGTTGGAAAAATGCAGGATCGATTCCAAAAGACAAATACAACCACGTTTGGAATAATTATCACTTTCACGTAGAGAATTTCTACGATTATTTACACCTAGACCGTGAAGCGCGAGACCTTGATTTTAAGCACAATTTAGAACAAAAACAAAAAATTGTTGCCCGTGTAGAAGAATTGGTTAACGAACCAGACATCAACAAAGCTTTTAGAGAATTACAGGATTTACATAAAATTTGGAAAGAGGATATTGGCCCTGTTTCAAGAGAACATCGTGACGAAATCTGGAATAAGTTTAGCGATTTGACCAAGCAAATGCACGACAAACGTGAAGTTTTATTTGAAAATTTGAGAGGAACTGAACTTGAAAATTTAGAAAAGAAAAAAGAAATAATTGCCAAAATAGAAATTTTGGCTACCGAAAAAGTTAATGCCCACTCTCAATGGCTCCAACAAATTGAAAAAGTAGAAGCCTTGAGATCCGCTTTTTTCTCGGCAGGAAAAGTTCCTTCAGAAATTAATGAAGAAACTTGGGCAGCATTTAAAACGGCTGTAAGAAATTTTAATTCTTTCAAAAATTCGTTTTACAAAGACATCAAAAAAGACCAAAACAACAATTTAAGTCGCAAAACAGCTCTTGTAGCCAAAGCAAAAGAACTTCAGGAAAGTACAGATTTTACTGCGACTACTCCCATAATGAAACAAATTCAAGAAGAGTGGAAACAAATAGGTCACGTACCTAGAAAATACTCTGATAAAATTTGGATTGAATTTAAAGATGCTTGCAATCATTATTTTGACAAACTAAAAGAACAAAAAAATGAGGAAAATGGTGAGGAAGTTGAAGCTTTCGAAAGTAAGAAAGCCTATCTCGAAACATTGAGAGAATTCCAAATGACTGGTGATCATAAAACCGATTTGGATGCTATAAAATTGCATATCGAAACTTGGAAAGGATTTGGAAAAGTTCCTTTTACTAGAAGACACATCGAAGGTAAATTCAATAAAGTGCTCGATGTACTATTTGAAAAATTAAGTTTGAGTAAAAAAGATTCTGAAATGATGCGTTTTTCAAATAGAATGGATCAATTATCGGAGAATAATGATACTAGAAAACTCGAAGGTGAGAAAATATTTTTGATGCGTAAGATTGATGAAATCAAGAATGAAATTTTTCAATTGGAGAATAATATTCAGTTTTTTACCAATACTCGAAATGCAAAAAAAGAAAATTCTATAGTTTTAGAAGTTCGCAAAAATATCGAAAAGCATAGAGAAGAAATGGAACTTTTGAAGGATAAACTCAAACAAATAAAAAAGTTAAACCAAGTTTGAAACCAATAAAATCAATGGAAGAAACCTCATTCAAAATAAAATGAATGAGGTTTTTTTTTGCACAAAAATGGAATATGATAATTATCATTTTAGTTATAACAATTCCATATTACTTTTGACTATTGAAAAATACTATTTTCTATGAAAAACTCAATCCTTCAAAAATACAATGTACCAGGACCAAGATACACAAGTTATCCCACAGTACCCTATTGGGATGAGTCTGATTTTACCTATCAAAACTGGATTGATACTTTAAAAAGGTCATTTGCTGAAAGTAACTCCAAAGAAGGAATTAGCCTATACATTCATTTACCGTTTTGTGAAAGTATGTGTACTTTTTGTGGATGTAATAAACGAATTACAAAAAATCACGAGGTAGAACATCCTTACATAGATGCAATTTTGAAAGAATGGGCTATCTATTGCAACATTCTTGAAGAAAAACCAATCATAAAAGAAATTCACTTAGGTGGTGGAACACCTACTTTTTTCTCTACAAAAAATCTGGAGAATTTAATAAATGGTATTTTCCTTTATGCCAAAAAAGCGAAAGATCACGAGTTTAGTTTCGAAGGTCATCCTAATAATACCACTCGTGTACACTTGCAAAAATTATATGATTTGGATTTTAGAAGAGTCAGTTTTGGTGTTCAAGATTATTCAGAAAAAGTTCAAAAATCGATTAATCGCATACAACCTTTTCATAATGTAGCAAAAGTAACCTTTTGGGCAAAGGAAATTGGTTATACTTCTATTGGTCACGATATTATTTTTGGACTACCATTTCAAGAAATTGATGATGTAATTGATACCATCGAAAAAACAAATTCTTTGCAACCCGATCGATTGGCTTTTTATAGTTATGCTCACGTGCCGTGGATCAAAGGAAACGGTCAACGCGGCTTTAATGACGAAGATATTCCTAAAGACGAAGCCAAACGTAAATTGTATGAAGTGGGTAAAGATTTACTCTTCGAAAATGAATATTACGAGATAGGAATGGATCATTTTGCCTTGAAAAGCGATAGTCTGTATGATTCATTCGAAAAAGGGAAATTACACCGGAATTTTATGGGGTATAGCTCTTCTAAAACTCAATTGATGATTGGTCTTGGCGTTTCCTCGATAAGTGATAGTTGGTATAGTTTTGCCCAAAACGTAAAAGAAGTAGAAGACTATTATAGATTATTAGAATCCGATAAATTACCCATTTTTAGAGGACATTTATTAACAGAAGAAGATCTTATTATCCGAAGACACATTTTGAATTTGATGTGCCATTTTGAAACCTCTTGGAAAGACAAAAAACTTTATTTTGCAGAAGTTCCTGAAATTATAATCCAATTGAAAGAAATGGAAAATGATGGATTATTGACTATCGAAAAAAATGGTATTAAAGTGACCAGTGCAGGAAAACCTTTTGTGCGCAACATTTGCATGGCATTTGATTTGCGCTTGAAAAGAAAAGCACCAGAAACTAAACTGTTTTCAATGACAATTTAAAAGAATTATATTGAGTCTTCACGGCATTCACTTTTAAAATTTTCCGCCACGAATTTCACTAATAAACACGAATTTCAACTAATTTCTATTACACGAATTTTTTAAAATAAATGGTTCTACTTGAAATGTTGTGGAGTTTTTAACCACAAAGATTTAGTGGAGCAAAATAGAATTAATTTTAGAAATCTTCACTTTTAAATAGTTTACATAGAGTTACTATGTGCAAAATGTATTTTCTATAACAATCTTATTTATAATAAATAGAATTCGTGTAATTCAATTTTAATTTTATTAAAAAATAGTGACAATTTGTGTAATTGCTACGCCAGTTCACTTCGTTCGGGTCGTGGCTAAATTTTTTTTCTTTTTTAAAAGCGAATGCCCTGCATTAACAACAAACTCTAAAGTTTAAGCAACAAATTGTGTATCTTTGCAAAATGTTATCAATATTCAAATCAAAACCGCTACTTAAGGATTTAATCCCTACTAATTATATCGATATTCACTCACATCTCCTTCCAGGAATAGATGATGGTGCTAAAACATTTGAGGATAGTTTAAGACTAACCAAAGCATTACAAAGTTTTGGAACTACGCAATTGATAACTACTCCCCACATCATTCATCATTTTTGGGAAAATAATAGTCAAAACATTAAAGCGAATGAAGAAGTTACCAAAAATGAATTGAAAGAAAACAATATTTCGATTCCTTTTCGGGCTGCTGCCGAATATATGATGGACGATCATTTTGTAAAGATTTTTCAAACCGAAAAATTGTTAACACTCAAAGACAACTATGTATTGGTTGAAATGTCGTATATAAATCCTCCTATTCAATTGTATTCGATTCTATTTGAGTTGCAAGTTGCAGGGTACATTCCAGTTTTGGCACACCCAGAACGGTATGTGTTTTTTCATAACAATTTTGAAGAATATAAAAAACTTATAAATGCAGGTTGTCTTTTACAATTGAATCTATTAGCTGTTGTTGGATATTATGGGGAAGCAATTGTAAAAACCGCAGAAAAGTTACTACAAAAAGGAATGTATAGTTTTGTGGGATCTGATGTGCATCACGACAACCATATTGCTGCATTCAATCAAAAAATCAGAATAAAAGATACAGCACCACTAACAGAAGCAATGAAAAATAATCAGCTTTTCAAAATTGAATAATTGTTTTTCAAAGTTGAATAAGTAAAGCACATAAAATAATGTCATGTATATGTACTTGAAAACATGGTAAGTAATGGTAATTTTACATTATACAATACAACATTATACAATTCTTACGACTTAGTTACTTATATGTAAAAAAAATCTAGGGAAATGAATTTGGTTTAAACTATCCGCACCCTATTCCTAGAACTAAACAATAACTTCTATGAACAACCTAAAGCTATCGATCCAAAATCTCAAAAGTAGAATTCATACTAATAAACTCGGGAACTATTTTTTTCATTTTGGCAACTATATCATCATTATCGAAGAAAGCAGCAATACCAATAAGTTCATTTATACTTTCATGTAAATCTATAAATTCTTCTTGAATTTCTTGAGCAATCATTATTTTATCGTGATAGGTAGGTAGAGTTTTTGAAGTATTATTTAGCAACTCTTCATATAATTTTTCACCGGGTCGTAAACCCACGATTTTAATTTTAATATCTCTATCGGGAATATAACCAGCCAACCGTATCATCTTTCTAGCTAAATCTATAATCTTCACTGGTTTTCCCATATCAAAAATATAAATCTCACCCCCATTTCCCATACTACCGGCTTCTAATACTAACTGGCAAGCTTCAGGAATTGTCATAAAGTAACGAATAATATCGGGATGGGTAATTGTAACTGGACCACCTGCTGCTATTTGTTTTGAAAACAAAGGCACAACAGAACCATTAGACCCTAAAACATTTCCAAAACGTGTCGTTATAAATTTAGTGGCATATAAATCGGTGTTTTTTTGACATTTTAAATGTAGGGATTGCACATATTTTTCGGCTATCCTTTTGCTGGCCCCCATAACATTGCTTGGATTTACAGCCTTATCTGTAGAAATCATCACAAACTTCTTCACCCCATATTCACAAGATAAATCGGCAATATTTTTGGTTCCGTTTACATTGGTAAGAATAGCCTGAGAAGGATTCCTTTCCATCAAGGGAACATGTTTATAGGCAGCTGCGTGATAAACCATTTCAGGCTTGTATAATTTAAAAACTTTTTCTACCGCTGATTTATCGCGAATATCCGCTATAATAGAATGAATTAGTATCTCCTGATTAATACTTTCTACCTCAAGCCCTATATGGTGTAATGGAGTTTCGGCATGATCTAATATAATTACTTTTTTAGGTTTAAAACTCAATACTTGTCTTACTATTTCACTTCCAATAGACCCAGCAGCACCTGTAATCAAAATAGTTTTACCTTTTAACTGTTTAGAAATAGATTCATTATCCAATACAATTGGGCTTCTTTCGAGTAAATCTTCAATTTGAATATTTTTTACTTTTTGAGAAATTTCTTTTTGATCCTCCCAATCCGAAATTGTGGGTATGGTGTACACTTTAAAATTAAATTCTATACATTGATCGATAATAGCTATTTTTTCTTCCTTAGATAAACTTTTGTCTGCAATTACAATTCCTTCAGCACCTATAGATCGCATTAAAGTAGGTAGTTTTTTTTGTAAAACCAAAATGGGCAAATCTAACATTCTTTTCGAACCATTTTGATTTTTTTTATCAACAAATCCGATGATTTTAAAACGAGAAGGGGTTTCAAATTTAAGCGCATTGGCTATTGAAATAGCATTAGCATCGGTACCGTAAATAATCGTTTTTATTAATTTAAAATCATTTTTTTCAATGAAATAAAGTTCAAATGTTTGTTTAACAACAACTCTGTATAAAAATAATCCACAAAAAGAGAGAACGATGTTAATAAAAAGGGCTGTGTTCTGAAATGCTTTTTTTCCAGTGTACATTTCAAATAAAAAATTAAAAAAAAGAAAGAAAACCAATACTGCTGTTTGTGAAAACAAAATCTTAACAGCATCAATATAGGAAGAGTGTCTAATTATCCCTGCGTATGTTCTAAATAACCAAAAGAAAAAAACATTAATACTAAATAAAAAACATATAAACACAAAAAAATATGAAGTTACAATATAATGAAGTCCAATTCCATTAAAAATAAAAAACGTAAAACAGAATGCTAAAACTAAAACAGTAAAATCAATCAATAAAATAATCCAACGAGGTAAATAGGTTAAATTGTAAATATTGAATTTTAAGTTATGCCTTGAAAAATAACTTTTTGTAATATCTCTTCCCATTTTTAAACAAAGTATTTATTATTTGTAGAATCTGTATTGAAAACAAAAGTACAAATTAATCTTAAAAAAAAATTAAAATAATATGAATCATTTTCATTTTATAGACAAACGACATATATTAACGAGGAATAACCAAAAATTTTTAGTTATTTTATATTATTGTCAAAAAGAATATTTATTCTTTGTATTTTATCTATTTTAAACTTTCAAGAAATAAGTGTTGAAACTAATTTTTGAAGTAGTATGGGTATGAACATTGTTAGTTTAAAAAGTCAATTTGACTAACTATTTGGAATTAAATACAAAGAGATTATAGTATTCGAATTCATAAATTGTATAAGAAAATCGAATTGTATTTTAAAAATCAAAAAAAAATCCCGTGTATAACGGGATTTAAATTTTATTTTTTATGCTTTAGCAATTGGAGTAAATAATTTCCATACCCAGATTTTATCAAAGGTTCTGCCAATGCTTTAAGTTGATCGCTAGAAATAAAACCTTGACGCCAAGCTATTTCCTCTATACAACCTACTTTTAATCCCTGACGTTCTTCTATAACTTGAACAAATTGTCCAGCCTGCATCAAACTATTAAAGGTACCGGTATCTAACCAAGCTGTACCTCGGTTTAAAATCCCAACTTTTAAGGCTCCTTTTTCCAGATATACTTTGTTAACATCGGTAATTTCATATTCGCCTCGAGCACTAGGTTGAATATTTTTGGCAATTTCAACGACTGAATTATCATAGAAATACAAACCAGGAACTGCATAATTCGATTTAGGTTCCAAAGGTTTTTCTTCTATTGACAATGCATTATTGTTTTCATCAAATTCTACCACTCCGTACCTTTCTGGATCCGAAACGTGATAGGCAAATACTACTCCGCCTTTAGGATTTGTATTTGACTGTAATAATTCTCCCATATTTGCTCCAAAGAAAATATTATCCCCCAAAACTAAAGCCACACTATCCTGACCAATAAACTCTTCGCCTATCACAAAAGCTTGTGCCAAACCATTGGGAATAGCTTGTTCAGCATAACTAAATTGACAACCAATAACCGAACCATCACCCAATAACTTTTTAAAATTAGGTAAATCATGCGGAGTAGAAATAATTAATATTTCGTGAATCCCAGCCATCATCAAAGTGGACAAAGGATAGTAAATCATCGGTTTGTCATAAACAGGCATCATTTGCTTGCTCATAACTAAGGTCAAAGGGTGTAATCGGGTACCAGATCCACCTGCGAGTATTATACCTTTCATATTTTTTTATTTTTTGTTACTATATCTATGGTTTAGAATTGGTTCTGTTTAACTTCCCTCTTCTAACTTCCATCTTCTAACTTCCCTCTTCTAACTTCCCTCTTCTAACTTCCCTCTTCTAACTTCTAACTTCCAACTTCTAACTTCCTACTTCTAACTTCCTACTTCTAACTTCCTACTTCTAACTTCCAATAATCTTCTCATCATAATCGTAAGACTTATTTTATAATCAATAGGTACAATGCCATAAACGGCTTGAATTTTTGATTTATCCAATAAAGAATAAGCAGGTCTTTCGGCTGGAGTGGGATAACTCGATGCTGGAATTCCAGTTATGTCACAAGTTTTATTACCAATCTGTTTGATATCCGTTGCAAAATCAAACCAACTGATTTCTCCAGCATTCGAATAATGATAAATTCCAGATTCCCATTTGGCACTATCTAAAATAGTCAATATAACCTGAGCCAAATCGGCAGCATAAGTGGGGGAACCTACTTGGTCATTTACAACATTCAAACTATCTCTTTCAGTCATCAAGCGCAACATTGTCTTTACAAAATTATTGCCAAATTCCGAATAAACCCAGGCTGTCCTAATAATAATACTCTCAGGGCAATTTTCTATACAAGCGGTTTCACCTGCCAATTTTGTAACCCCATACACACTTTTAGGATTTGGCAAATCGGTTTCTACATAAGCAATCGGGGATGTTCCGTCAAAAACATAATCCGTAGATATATGAACCAACTTGGCTCCAGAAGCAGCACACAAATTTGCTAATGTGGCAATAGCCAAATGATTGATTGCATCGGCAACAACCTGATCCTGCTCCGCTTTATCCACAGCAGTATAAGCAGCGCAATTGATTACTATATCGGGTTTAATTATATTAAAATTGGCTACAATTACATCCGATTGGTCTAAAGGAAAATCTTCAATATCAGTAAAAATAAATTCAAAATGGGGATAATTTGGAGCTAAAATTTTGATTTCTGATCCCAATTGTCCATTGGCTCCTGTTACAAGTATTTTTTTCATTAGAATTGGGAGTTACAGTTTTCAAAATTGGGTAAAATCAGGTCTTTTTCAGACACTATGGCTTCTTTCAAATCCATTCCCCAATTGATGTTTAGTGAAGCATCATCAAATCGGATACCCCCTTCGCATTGTTTGTTATAATACTGATCACATTTATAAGAAACCACGGCGGTTTCACTCAAAACCGAAAAGCCGTGAGCAAACCCTTGAGGAATTAATAATTGTTTTTTATTTTCAGAAGATAATAGTATTGTAAAATGTTTTCCGAAAGTAAGAGAATCCTTTCTCAAATCGACGGCTACATCAATAATCTCTCCTTGAAGCACTCGAACCAATTTAGTTTGAGCAAAAGGAGGATTTTGATAATGCAATCCTCTTAAAGTGCCCCTTTTAGAAAAAGATTGATTGTCTTGAACAAAATCAATTTGTATTCCTAAATCAGTAAGTTTACTTTTATTGTAAGACTCAAAGAAATAGCCTCTTTCATCTTCAAATACCGCTGGAATAAGGACTACTAAATCCTTTATAAATGTAGTTTCTAAATTCATTTTTATGTTTTATTTCGTTTGCAAGTTTAATTATTTTTATTGACAATTGCCCGTTCAAAATAATAAAAAAACATTAATTTTTTTGCATTATTACCAAATAACATTAGCGATTTCAAAATTAAGGATTGGGATAGCATTCAGAAAAAGATTTCATTGCTAAAAAGAAACTAGGCAATTTTCAAAATCAAAAAGGAAGGAAACGAACTAGAATTTTGGCAGAATAAGCTGTAAAATCATAAACTAAAAACTTTTTTGACCACCGCAGCAATTCTTTTTAGATCTTCATCAATCAAATTAGATCCTGAAGGCAAACACAACCCATTTTCAAACAAAGAGGTTGCCACAGTATTCCCGTAAAAAGGATAGTTCTCGAATAAGGGTTGCAAATGCATGGGTTTCCACAAAGGACGACTCTCAATGTTTTCGGCTTCAAATGCTAAGCGAAGGGCTTCTCTGTCGATTCCACAGGTCAAATCTGGATTAACCAATATACAACTCAACCAATAGTTAGCAAAATAATCTTCGTTAGGTGCTATAAAAACAGTTACACCTAAAATATCTTTAAATAAATGAACATAAAAATCATGCATTGCTCTACGCAAAACTACTCGAGAATCTAGAACTTCCATTTGACCCCTACCAATACTGGCACAAATGTTACTCATTCTATAGTTATATCCTAATTCACTATGTTGATAATGAGGCGCTTCATCTCTTGATTGCGTCGCAAAAAAAACAGCTTTGTCCCTCAGTGCTTTTGTCTTTGCAATAAGAGCTCCACCTCCATATGTAGTTATAATTTTATTGCTATTAAAAGATAATACTCCAATATCACCAAAAGTTCCACATTTTTGACCTTTGTAGCTACTACCTAATGCTTCTGCGCTATCCTCTAAAATGGGGATATCATATCTATTGGCTACGGTTCGTACTTCATCAATTTTATAGGGAACACCATACAAATGAACCGCTATAATCACTTTTGGCTTAGATCCTTTCGCAATTCTGTCGACTATAGCTTTTTCTAAGGCTATCGGGCAAATATTCCAAGTGTCGAATTCACTATCCACAAAAACTGGTGTAGCACCAAGATACAATATAGGGTATGCAGAAGCGGAAAAAGTCATACTCTGGCAAATTACTTCATCTCCCGTCTTTACTCCAAATAAAATAAGACCAAGGTGAATGGCTGCTGTCCCAGAATTCAAAACGCCTACAAATGAATTATTTTCAAGATAATTTTCTAAACATTTTTCAAAACTAATTAGATTAAAATCCTTATGACCAACCAAATTGGGATTGAAAATTTCCTGAATATACTTTTGCTCATGACCGCTCATGTGGGATTGAGATAAGTAAATTTTGGTTGGTTTCATATTTTAAATAATTCTTTAATTTTGACTTGGATAGTTAAATTAATAAAAATCAACTTTGCGTCAATGACTTACGCCAAATAATTTTAAAATTTTAGAAAGGATTACAAAAGTAATTAAACGAAATTAAAAAAATTACAATAAAAAGACAGGGCATTCGCTTTTAAAATTTTCTGCCACGACCCGAACAAAGTGAATTGGCGTAGCAATTACACTAATAAACACGAATTTCAACTAATTTTTATTACACGAATTTTTTAAAATAAATAGAATTCGTGTAATTTAATTTTAATTTTTGATAAAAATTAGTCACAATTTGTGTAATTCTATCTAACTCTTTTCAATTGATTAAAAATGAGTAGTTTGTAAATGTATTTTTATTAATACTTACACCGACTTTAGTCGGAATTTTGTGTAATTTATGCGTCTCGAATCTGTGTAAATTTGTGTAATTTGTGTCAAAAAATTGGGGCAAACATTGAGTTAGCAACTCTTTGTCAAAGTTCCACCACTTTCTTTAAATTCGTGGCTAACTTTTTTTAAAAGCGAATGCCGTCCGTGCAATCAAAATTGATTGAAATCTGTGTAAATTTGTGACCCGAGTGATAGCGAATAGGCGAAGTAAATTTGTGTTCAAAAAATTTTAAAAGCGAAAGCCCTGACCAAGGATATAAATCCTAATAAGCTTGTAAATTTTACTAAATTTTAAATCCAGTCAATACCGATTCAGGATTCCACCCAAATTCTTGTCTTGCTTTAGAGTCATCAAAAGTCAAAGTAGCATTTAATTTATTTAATTTATCAGAATTTATAGGAAATTTGGAACCTATAATATCACCAAAAAAAGCAATAATTGTAGCGACCCAAATGGGCATATTACGTACTTTATCTTTACCTAATTGTTTATTGATCAAATGGCTCATTTCAGAAAAATTAGGGTGGTATCCATCTGTCAAATTATAAACTCCACCTATAGCTGCAACTTTTAGAATAATCTTGCTAACATCCGCTGCCATTACCATACTCTTTCTCGCATTCCCACCGGCAATATTAAAATAAAACCCCTTTTTCAAACCAGCGATCATCGCCCCCAAATTACCGGGAGGATTCGGGGCAACTAGCAAGGGCAATCGCAAAATGGTACAGACACTATTATTTTTTTTACACCAATTTTCAATTAATTTTTCGGCCAATATTTTACTATTCCCATAAGGATCTTTGGCTTTCAAAGGTTTTTCTTCATTGATATAATTACCCGAAATGACCCCATAAACACTAACCGAACTGATGAAAACAAATTGTTTGGGAAAACCAGTCGCCTCAAGACCTTTTAACAGGTTTTCAGTTCCTTTTACATTGACATCAAAAAAAGATTGTTTCTCAGTCTCCGTTTTAGGTACACTATGTGCTTTTCCAGCTGCGTGAATAACTATATCAAATTTTTGATCAAAAATAGGAATTTCATTTTCTAAAGAAACTATGAAATCGCCAGAAGTTCTAGACAAACATTTTATAGTATGATCATTTAATGCCTTAATAATATGTTTACCTAAAAACCCATTGGCACCTGTTACTACTATTTTCATTCTAATAAATACTTTAATCGACTAAACAAATTGGGTCAAACGTTTGATTATCATTAATGGCATTAAGTAAAATGGAGCATGCAATCCATTGTTTCTCCAAGATTGAAGGATCTCTTTATTTTGAGCAACAACATTTGAAAAACTCTGATTTGTGGCGCCACCTAATCTCATTTTAATAATCAATTTATTACTATATTTAGATTTAAAATTATGTTTTTTAAACATTCTTAACATAAATTCATAGTCTGCAGCTAACTTATATCGCAAGTCAAATAATCTCGTTTCATTATAAACTTTGATCTTTAATAATAATGCTGGACTTGTCCGAACATTTGCTTTTTCAAAAACCGGTCAATCTAGATTTTTGATCTCCAATTTTTTCTATTTCATTACTGGGTTTTTATCATAGTCACGATATTTTTAATTTAGACTATTTTTAAAATTTTCTGCAGTATTTCAAATGTTCTGTTTTTATTAATCTTTATACCCTCAGCTCGATTAATATTGAAAAGTTTAAACTATACTTCGACTTCGCTCAGTGCTGGCTCGAAAAAATAGTATCTTTTAATAGAAAGGCGCTTTACTTATCATAGATTTTATAGCAATGTGCAAATAAAATACCTATGACCCGAGCGCAGCGAACTGACGAAGTAAAATCTTTGTTAATTATTTATATAAAATCTCTATGTGGTTAAAAATTATCAATCGAACTCAGGTTTTAAACATAAGTCATTCTACCGTTTTTAAGTTTAATACAATTATAAATATTTCGAGTTATTTGCATATTAAAAAACCTAATGATTGTTGAGATAAGAGATTTTGTAAAAGTAAAATACTTTGTATAAATTAATTAAACCGTTTGATAGCACATGTTTTGTTTAGAAACATTTAAATTAAAAGATTTTTTATATTGAAGTGATTTGATGAATACTTATGCCAAAAAATAGAACTGATTTTATTCGTGATACAAATTTAAAAGGACTATCAAATAGATTTTGTTTACTTTACTTGATGTACTTAAAAAAAGATCTTGAAATTGCAATCACTAAATAAAAAAATGATTTAACTACAGAAAAATTTTCATTTATCCGATAAATTTTATAGTACCACATAAAAACTTTAAATTTATCAGAAGAAATTGAATTTTTCCTTCTGCGGTATTTTGCTAATATTAAACTAGAATTCTTAGCTAAAAAGCCTCTTTTCAAAATTGACAGCCAAAAAGCGAAATCTTCGTGACCTTGTTTAGTGAAAAATATTTTACCTACTTTTTTAGAATCATAAACAGATGTTGAGCAACCAATAACATTACCTCTCAAAAGGGAATTATAACCAACATATTTTGGTGCTATTATATTCCTTCCACTTGCTATACCATTTTCATTTATTTTTTCATAATTAGAAAAAACAATAACCACATTGTCTTCTAAAAAAAGTGGGATTTGGAGTTCTAGCTTATTTGGAAACCATAAATCATCACTATCTATAAAGGCAATAAATCTCCCTTTTGCCATTGAAATTCCAATATTTCTTGGTGTTGTTGGATGTCCAGATTGAAAATTTGTTCTAAAATATTTTATTCTTTTATCACAAGCCGTAAATTGATCAACTATATTCTTTGAATTGTCAGTTGAACAATCATCAATTATTAACATTTCCCAATCAAGGAATGTTTGAGCTATTACCGAATTGATTGTATCTGCTATGTATTTTTCAGAATTATACAAAGGAGTAACAATTGATACTTTAGGATTTTTCATTATTTAAAAAGTTAACGCTAATTGACAATATTGTACTACAGATTCATAAAATGATTGAGAATTGTCTATATGCATACATAAACCTCGAAAGAACTTTATAAAAGGAATAAATTCTAAACTGTATTTTTAAAAATAAAGATGTCGAGCTAATATAGGTGGATACATTTTCACCGTGACGTCTATACAATAGTAAAGGTTCTTGTATAACAAAAGTACTAAAATAAAACTCTGAAATCAATGCAATCCAAAGGTCATGAGAACAAAGTGTTGTGTTTTTTGGAAAAGGAAATGCTTTTTTTAAAATTATTTTTCTAAAAGCCATACAACAACCAATATACTTTAGTTTTATTAAATTATTTAGAAATCCACTTTTGCCCCCCCCTCTTAACTGAAAATAAGTTGTGCCTAAACTCTCTAAATCTTTATTTACCATTTGAGCATTGCTAACAACAAAATCGTAATTTTTTAGTAAATCAGACATAATTTGAATTTTGTCATCAACCCAAACGTCATCTTGATCAGCCAAAAAAATTAAATCTCCTAACGCATTTTTAATAGAATTTTGAAAGTTATTTGTATAACCTTTATTAGTATTAAAAAATATCTTAATCCTTTTATCATTAAGACTTTTAACAATCTCGATAGTTTTATCTTTAGATAAATCATCAGAAATAATAATTTCATCATGCGGACCTATTTGTTTTAAAATAGACACAAGTTGCTCTTTTATATATTTCTCGCCGTTATAAGTCGCCATACAAACTGAAATCATTCTTTTTTGTTGTTTATTTAATTAGCAAAACGTACTTTTTTAACTTAATTTTAGGCAAAATATTGTGAAAAATTATAAATGTTTTATCACCACATATAAGTCAGGATTTTAAAAGATTTTATAGCATTAATACCTTCATTTGGTTTAAAATTTTATCTTGAAAAACATACTCCGCTTTGTCCTTAAATTGAACTTTGAACCATTTTATATTTCAGTTTATTCCAAACTAAATAAGTCAAGGCTCCCAAAATAAAATAAGGAATTATAATGGTCAATGTTCTATAATAAAACCATTCCTTTTGATAAATTCCATAAAAAAGAGTGAGAACCATCGATGCGAAACCTACAATTTGTATTAATGAATTATAGGCTTTTGAACTTATGATGTCCAAAACATTTTTTAAAATTGTAAAAATAACATAAAAAGGAAAGGCTATAAAAATATATTGAGTAGCCAAAATTGCGTTGGATAACGAATCGAAAAAAGTAAGAATTAAATAGGGAGTCAAAATATAACCTAATACCGAAGCTACTATTGCCAAACTACCAGAGATAATTAAAAGCAGATTGACTTTCTGGATAAACACGGTCGAAGATTCTGTTTTAAAGACCTTACCATACAAAGGTAAAATAAGTGAACCTATCAAATCAAATGAGACTGATGCTAATTTGAAAAACATAAAACTCAAGGACAAATAACCCGATTCTTCAAGACTTATAAAAATACTTATTATATAAATGGGTATAAAATCTAATGAAAATAAAACAGCATCGGAAACAACTCTGGGAGCTCCATAATGAAGGAGTTGTTTGATTTTAAATTGAGTTCGCTGATAAGAAATAGCGGCTTTATAGAGACTAAATACAATTATTACAATCAATGAAGCGATGGTCAACACCGCATAATAGAAAAAATAATCAAAAATAGTATTCGAAAAAAAGATAATTACAGTCGGTAAGAAAGATAAAACCAACACATTAAGTAAACTACTTGTTCCAAACTGGATTTTTCCCCTAAAAAAAGAACTAAGAATGACAAAAATCCCCTGACTAAAAACGAACAGGGCTATTATTAGGATAATATTGTTTGAATCACTTGCCCTAAACGATGAAAGAATTAGTTCTGGAAAAAACAGAAGTAAAAGTAAAAAACCAGTAAAGGTCGTAGAAAAAATAATTAATCCGGCTATCAAATATTCAAGTCCTTGCGATGCATTATTTTTATCTTTTCGTAAGAAACTAATATACCTAGGAATACCGATACCTACCCCCAAAATAAGTGGAAAAACAATAAAAGAACCAAATCTTTTTAGTAAATTGTAGGTTGCAAATCCCTCAATAGACCATATTTTTTCAATTTTATAATTTATAAATAAGTTGGATAACAAAAACAGCACTTGGGCTATCAACATATAAATAAAAAATTTAGACTTCCCGTCAAGTAGTTTTTTTAAGAACAAAGCTATAGGAATTAAATTTTAATAATAAAGTAAAAATAATGAACACAAAAGGAACAATATTCCATGTAAGTACACTAATTATAAAAGAGTAATAAAAACCAACCAACATGAATATTACAGTTGCTGTAGCAATAAATGATTTTCTATTATTTAAAAACACATAAAAATAAAAATGCAATACTAATCCAAAAAAAAACATAAATATAACCGACCCCACTATTCCAAAATCCATTACCATACCCCTAAATATAGTATAGACATTGGATTCCATTTGATTCTGAATATCATTATACTCAATATATACTCCATCACTAGTTTCTTTAACATAACCAAAAAATCGAAAAATAGAGCTGAAGGTATAGAATCCATAATAATAATGACTGATGTCAAATTTTGAATTGTTGAAACCGTCCCAATAAGTAACAATCCATTCGGAGAAATTATACAGATGACCACAAAAGTAGGAAGCAAGCAGAAACCGCAACTTTTCCAAAAAACCACCTACGTCTTTTTCATCTTGTAACCCTCTTGACAATAAAGAGAAAATAAATAAGGCTATCGAAAACGAACCTATTTTAGCTATGATTCTTACAATATTTGCTTTAAAAAGTAGTAATTTATTTTGTTGAATGCTAGTAACTAGCAAGCCGCCTAAAAAATAAAAAATAGAACCAAAAAAAGGGCCTTTTGCCGATTGAGTTACCATGATAACAATAGTAGGCAGAAAAGCTAATAATACTCTTTTTTTAATTAAAATAGATTGTGTTGATCCGAATAGTAATCCAGCTATCAAAACTGAGAAATAGGCAAAAAACAGACTTAACGGTGTATATATTGAATATATAACTTCAGAAGTGTACCTTGAAACTGCATATGTCGCAGCTACAAATATAATATTTTCATAAAGATCTGACAATGAAAAACCTTGAACTAATAATACCATTATTGAACAAAAAAACGAAATAATAATGGAACACCAAAGAGTTGTTCTTAATAAAGTAGTGTCATAAATTTCATTAACAGGTGCTTTATCTAAATTGTTGCTAAATGCTTTTTTCCAATTAAAAAAAACAAATGTCCAAGAAAATACTATCACCAATAAGCTTAAATACCCAACAGCCCACGGATTGATTGGAACTTCAAACATAATTATTAATGGAAAAAACATAAAAACAAACCAAAATAAAGAAAAAAGAGTGGCAGGAAACAACCAAGTCCCCACAATCTTTCTTATTAAAATAGCATTAAATAAAATCAATAAACTAATAAATATTGATAATAATTTTGATAAAACAGCTAGAACCAATTTGGTATGGGTTTTATTGATTTCACAAGTGAATATCGTTGTGGATTTGTATAAATGTACTTTTTTCTAGAACTAAGAAAATTAAAATTTTCAAAAAGAGATAACGTTTGCAATTAAATTTTAGAGACTAAGAGGGATACCCTATTCCAAATTTGAATAGTAGCCTAAAAGAAGCAAAAGATCAAATTACTTTTTTTAATATATTTTTTAGTGTCAAAAATAACATAGTCAATAATCCAAATACTATGCCGCCTACAATTAATCCTTTTAACTTTCCTACTTTCTCCATTTTCAATGGTAAAATCGGTCTGTCTATAACTTGTATCAAAGGAGTTTCTTTTCGCAAAGTAACTTTGGCTAATTCGGTTTGTTTTACTAATTCCGTCAAAATAGCGGTATTCGCCTGAACATCGACTTGTCGTCTTGCCGAAGGGACACGGCGCACATTCAAAGAAGGATTCAACCCAAAAGTATTATCATTAGCCATGGCTACTCCAGCTATAGCATTGTTCAATTCCCCTCGAATAGAATCGGTTTGATGCTCTAAAATACCCATATTCAAGCGTGCTTTTTTGCTTTTGGTCTCAATATAAAAATCACCTACTTTTTTGGCTAAGGCTTCTGTAAAATTTAGAGCGAATAATTCATTTGCTGAAGAAACATCAATACTGATTATATCCACTTTTTTATCTTTTTGACCCACTTCAAGGCTATGTTTGGACAAATCATCATATATGACACCAAAAATACTGTCTTGGATTCTCGAAAAATGCTTGCGATTGGCATTGGGCAAAAACTGTATCCCAACTAATTTTGGTTTATTCTCCCATTTATTACGCCATTTCTCATTTTGAATATACATTTCTGCTAATGAAATAGTTTTTCCGTTGAAGTCAACCGGCATCAGTAGCGTTTTTTCAACCATTTTTCTCGATTTGAACAATTCAGTCAAATTCGATCCTTCAAAGATTCCGCCTCCACTGCCTCCCAAGTCAAAACCAAGAGAACTAGCCAAGCCCAAAGCACCACTCAATCCTCCACCAGTAGTACTACTTTCTAATGCAAAAGACAAACTAGCAGTGTATATAGGTTTTTTGATAAATGAATAAGTCAATCCCAAAATGGCTCCTATTACGCCAGCCAATACGATAGTTTTCCATTTCAAGAGCATAAAAGCATACCACTCCTTTACTTTTTGAATTAATTCTGATAAAGATATTTCCTCTTTTGGTTTTTGTTCGTTTGCCATTTTTAATTTCTAAATGTATAGTCTATTATTCTCTAAAACTGTTGGGTGTAATTATTAAAAACGTCAGTTCGAGTGTCCCGATTTTTATCGGGATGTATCGAGAACCGCTTTTAATGAAATTTTTACTATTCTGTAATCTTGAGTGAAATCGAAGGACGATTTTCTATCGAAAATCACTAGTACAGACGAAAAATTATCATCAAAAACTAATTCCACCCAACGGGTTCTCTAAAGTAATAATGTTCAAATATTAATTTCAGCTTTTTGCCGTATAACTGTTACTTTCTGCCTGGTGGAAACTGCAATCCACCAACTTATCTAAATGTACTCACAATTAATATGGCAAGACTCGTAATGACACTACCGATACTAACCCACTCCCCAGTACTCATTTTTCTAACTTCTGGTTTTTCTGGCACTACAATCTGTGAACCGGGCAATACCTTGGGATAGGAACGTATAAAAAAGAAGGAACTCGATACAGCCGCCTTTCCGTTTGGATAGATGATGTAAGCTTTATTCTTCCAGCCTTTAGCATCTGTTCCGCCTACTGCCCCTAAATAATAACTAAAACCTTTTCCTTTATTGTACGGAATCTCAGAGGTCAAGAGCACATTACCCGTTACTTTTACACTCTCATTGTAAACCGAAATTTCGATTTCGTCTCCTGGGAATAAAGTTACATTTGTTTTATCAGTAGGGTCTTTAATTATGGCTCTCCAATCTACAGGAATGGTAGCGTATTTCAAATCCTCTTTTAACTTTTTGGTCAGTTTGTTTTGAATGGAATCTTTCTTACCCAAATTCAGATTTACATTTTCTAACTCTTCAATTTGCTTAGCTTGAATAGGCCGTTTGATTTTTACTCCGTCTAAATTAGCTACAGAAGTCAAACCTCCTGCACGTTGAATCACATCGTATATTTTTTCTTTTTTATTGGCCAATACATATTTTCCTGTATAATTTACGGCTCCAATCACGTTAACCATTTCTGGTTTTTCATAAACAGCCATTCTTCGGATGTTCACCACATCAAAGGGTTCTAAAGTAAAATTTTTGATTTGCTCATTATTGCCAGCAAAAATCTCTAAATTAAATAATTGAACTCTATTAGGACTCGAATCATTTACATCGTCTGATTTTATCATTCTGGCAATCTCAACTCTTTTGGATGCGGAACCTGTTAATCCTCCCGCTTGAACCAACAAATCGTTCAATGTCAAATCTTCATGGTACTCATACACGCCTGGCTTTTTTATTTCACCATCTATAGTTATTTTGAAGTCCTCCTTGAAATCTAAAATAGAATAAACTGTGACAACATCCTCTTTTTTCAAAGGAATATTCGCTTCGGAGTCTCCTGACAACGCTTTATTTAAATTAACATGCGTCACTTCTGTGGTCAAATCATCTTTGGTTCGAATTATGGTAGCTCTGTCGATATAAGCATCTTCTTTCAAACCATCAGCTTGAGCGATAAGATCGGAAATTCGCATTCCTTCATAAAAAGAATAGGTATTGGGTCTAAATACGGCTCCTTCAATTTTAATACGATTTTCAAAACGGTTTAAAATTTTAGAAATTCTATAAACGTCTCCCGCTAGTGGTTTGTATCTTCCATATTCCGATGCTGGAATATCTTTTACTTTGAAGTCTTTAGCGGTTTTTTGCAATACATTGACTGAAGCTGAATAAGCAAACTCATTAAAACCAGAAGCAAACGACAATAAATCCTTGAAAGTTTCTCCTGATTTCATTTCGAAAATTCCGGGTCGCTTTACTTCCCCCTCCAAGGTAACTCTTTGTGTATAAGCGGGAATCCGAATCACATCATTATCTTTTAACCCTACATTATCCGATTGATTGCCATTGACTAAAAAATTATAAATATCAATATACTTAAACACTTTATTATTTCTTAAAAGTTCTATATTTCGATAACTCCCGTTTTTGCTAGGACCGCCGCCCAAAAACAAGGCGTTATAAACAGTAGCCAATGAAGAAATAGAATAATTTCCCGGTTGTTTACTGCCAATAATTGTTACTTTTATAGTTCTTATGCTGGTCAAACTTATTCCAACTTGGGATTGACCCGAAGCAACTGAACTGTAAACCCTAGATATAGCACCTTTTATTTTCTGAGTTGCCGCCTCAATAGTCATTCCTGAAACTGGAATTTGACCGATATATTGTATGTTGACCTTCCCCTCCATCGTAACAAGAACTGTAGCATTATACTCCTGAACACCGTAAACACTAATTTGTAATTCATCCCCAGGGCCTAAAACATAATTAACTGGAGTAGCCAATTTCAAATTAGGTTCAAAATTTAATTCGGGATTATCAAACAATTCCGATCCAAAAACCAATGAATTCAAAGTGTCTTTCACTTTTATATTTACTATTTTTTCTTGTTTACGACTTTGTTCTCCTTTCTTTTTATCATAGGCATCGGTATTGGATATACCCGTGGGTGATGCTATCATTGGTGAACCCAAACGAAGTTTTAACTTAGCAAATTCGTTAGCTGTCATTCCTTTTGCCATAACCAAGGGCTCCAATTGTTCAATTGTAGTATTGTTGTTTTGCAATTGAGTCTTTATCTTGGATAAATCTCCATCCGATAAATAATCAACTTTAACGGTACTCAAATCAGTTCCTCTTAATAAATCCTGAGCCATCAAGGACGCTGATTGAAAAAAAGCAAATACGATAATAAAAACAACAACTATTTTTTTCATATTGAAAAAGTAATTAAAAATAAATATTAAATAAAAAAAACACAAACTCCCAACCTCTAACTCCCAACTTCCAACCTCTAACTCCCAACTTCTAACTCGAAACCCAATGGCTTCGCCAATGCAACTCCCAAAATGGGTTTGCCCTAAAAACGAAACGTGTGCAAATTTATATTAAATTAAAAAAATATGGCCTATTTTAAGGTTAGAATTTCACTTTATAGAATTTTTAAAATAAAACTTCTTTTTCAAATCTATCCCGCTGTAAACAAGTTAATTACAAAACCAAAAAATTACCAACACTTATTATTTTCTAATTTAAAAATTTTAAACAAAAGTTACAACTCTTTTTTATTCACTTTGAGGACACAACCCAACGATTCTAATATTAGAATATAATGATTCTGTTTGACCTCTTGAATAATGGCCGATTGACTAACGAATGGACCCGATTCTAAAATGATTTTATCTCCTTGTTTCCATTGATCTACAGCTATTTCAAATTCATTTGGCAATGAAAGCCAACTTTTTATGGATTCAATTTCAAAATCCTTAACCACCGCTGGCTTCCCCAACCAAAACAAATAACGAATTGCTCCAGTTACTTGAAATATTTGGTTCCTGTTTTTTTCTGCTATTTGAACAAAAATGTAAGAATTAAACAAGGGCACTTCAATCACTTTTTTCCGGTCCGACCATTGACTCACTTTGGTTATTAGCGGACAATAGGTGACAACCCCAATCTCATTCAATCGTTCTGCTACTTTTTTCTCCCACTTGGGCTTTGTATATACTACATACCAATTCATTGTTCATCAATTTTTTTAATGTCATTTGATATTGAAAGCAATCTTTCATTTTTTCAAATCATAATGCGCTATGTATTTTAACTCCAAACCGATAAATGATACATTTTTCTTAATACTTAAATCTTAATACTTCTAACTCCTAACCTCTAACTCCTATAACCCTTCACCTCCACTCCTAACCTCTAACTTCTAACTCCTAACCTCTAACTTCTATGAATACATCTTTTCATAATACTTTTCATAATCACCCGAAGTCACATTATTGAGCCATTCCTCATTATTCAAGTACCAATCGATGGTAATTTCTAATCCTTGTTCAAAAGTTACCGACGGTTCCCAGCCCAATTCTTTATTTATTTTATTGGCATCAATGGCATAACGCAAATCATGTCCCGGACGGTCTTTGACATAAGTAATCAATTTTTCTGACTCTCCTGTGGCTCTTCCCAATTTTGAATCCATAATTTGACACAGCACTTTTACCAAATCGATATTTTTCCATTCGTTAAAACCGCCTATGTTATAGGTTTCGTGATTTTTTCCTTGATGAAAAACCAAATCAATGGCCACAGCGTGATCTTTTACAAACAGCCAATCACGGGTATAATTTCCATCACCATAAACAGGCAACGGTTTATTATTGATTATATTATTGATAAACAACGGAATTAATTTTTCTGGAAAATGATTCGGCCCATAATTATTAGAACAATTGGTCAGTACAAAAGGCATTCCATACGTCTCGCCATAAGCTCTTACAAAATGGTCAGAACTAGCTTTAGAAGCAGAATAAGGAGAGTTGGGGTCATAAGGCGTCGTTTCAGTAAACAAGCCTTCAGCTCCTAATGAACCATAAACCTCATCTGTACTAACATGATAAAAACGTTTGCCTTCACCATTGTTTGCCCATTGTTTTCGGGCAGCATTAAGCAAATTCACTGTCCCAATTACATTGGTTTTCACAAAAGCCATAGGATCTTCAATTGAACGATCCACGTGCGATTCAGCAGCCAAATGAATCACTCCATCAAACTGATGTTCCTGAAATAATTGAGCAATAAAAGACTCCTCTGTAATATCCCCTTTCACAAAAGTATAATTAGACTCCTTCTCTATGTCAATAATATTTTCCAAATTCCCTGCATAAGTAAGGGCATCCAAATTAAAAATTTGATATTCTGGATATTTTTGTACAAAACGTCGCACCACATGCGAACCGATAAATCCTGCACCACCGGTAATCAATATTTTTTTCATTTGCTAATTGTTTATTTTTATTATTAATTTTTTATTCAATTCTATCAAGTCTATTTTTTAATCTTTATTTCATTTCTTCCAACTTCAAACTTCTAACTTCCAACTTCCCACTTCCAACTTCCCACTTCCTTAAAGTTTTCCATCCGCTTTATCGCCTAAAACTCCTTTAACATCATAAACAACACTTTTTTGATTTCTTAAAGCATCAATATCCAAATTTAAAAACTCCTTATGAGCCACGCCCAAAACTATCGCATCAAAAACAGTTGTGGGCAATAAATTACTGGTTGTCAATCCATATTCATTCAAAACCTCGGCGGGACTAGCCCAAGGATCATAAAGACTCACTTGTATTCCATAATCTTCTAATGCTTTAACCACATCTACAATTTTGGTATTGCGAACATCGGGACAATTTTCCTTGAAAGCAATTCCCAACATCAACAAATTGGCTCCGTTTATGGTAACTCCCTTTTTAATCATCAACTTGACAACCTGCGAAGCAACATAGTCCCCCATACCGTCATTCAAACGGCGTCCAGCCAAAATTATTTCAGGATGATACCCATTTTCTTGCGCTTTTTGAGCCAAATAATACGGATCAACACCTATGCAGTGTCCGCCAACCAATCCCGGTTTAAAGGGCAGAAAATTCCACTTGGTTCCTGCTGCCTCCAAAACAGCCTGAGTATCAATTTCTAAAATATTGAAGATTTTAGCCAATTCGTTGACAAAAGCAATGTTGATATCGCGTTGCGAATTTTCGATTACTTTGGCTGCTTCTGCAACTTTGATTGAGGGAGCAAGATGTGTTCCGGCCGTGATAACCGATTGATACAATTGATTCACTTTCTGTCCAATTTCTGGAGTGGAACCCGAAGTGACTTTCAGGATTTTATCAACAGTATGCTCTTTGTCACCTGGATTAATTCGTTCTGGCGAATAGCCCGCAAAAAAATCTACATTGAAAACTAAGCCTGATATTTTTTCTAAAACAGGCACACATTCTTCCTCAGTCACACCCGGATAAACAGTAGATTCATAAATTACGATATCCCCTCTTTTTAATACCTTTCCCACCGATTCACTCGACTTGTACAAAGGAGTCAAATCAGGACGATTATTTTTGTCAACTGGCGTAGGAACGGTAACAATATAATAGTTGCAATCCGCAATTTCTGCCAAAGTTGAAGTACAATACAAACCATTTTCATGAGTAGAAGTCTCTACTAACACTTGGTTTAAACTGGCAGAATCTATCTCGAGAGTAGCATCGTTACCTTGCTTTAGTGCATCAATTCGAGATTGATTAATATCAAATCCCACAACCGAATATTGGGTTGCAAACAATCGTGCCAAAGGCAATCCAACATATCCCAAACCAATAATAGCTATTTTAATATCTGTGTTCAATTTATATTTTTTTTGAGTTTCCAATGATTGAAAACTATTTTAACTTCAAGATCCAAACTTCTAACTCCCGTCTTCCAACTTCCAGCTCCCCACTTCTAACTTCCAACCTCCTCCCTCAGGGTCTTAAATTCTCCCAATACCAAGCTACAGCCTCCTTCAATCCTTCTTGCAAAGAAAATTTTGGATGGTAACCCAACAATACTTTCGCTTTCTTGATGCTAGCCAAAGAATGCGGGATATCGCCAACGCGATTGGGACCATATTCTATTTCCACCTCAGCAATTTTTGGATTGTATTGAGCTAAATATTCTTTTAAATATTCGACCAAATTATTCAGTGTATTTTGATCCCCATAAGCCGTATTATAAACGGTATTAACTGCCATTGGATTTTGAGTTGTCATCGCCAATTCATTCATTTGAATCACGTTATCAATATAAGTAAAATCACGAGAATAATTGCCATCTCCATTAATTTTTGGGCTTTCGAGTTGCATCAACTGCATCACAAATTTTGGAATAACAGCTGCGTAAGCCCCATTTGGATCTTGTTTTCTTCCAAAAACATTAAAATACCGCAAACCAATAGTTTCTAAACCATAAGTTTTACTGAAAATTTCTGCATACAATTCGTTTACATATTTAGTGATAGCATAAGGAGAAAGCGGCTTCCCAATAACTTCCTCCACTTTTGGTAAACCTTCTGAATCCCCATAAGTTGATGAACTGGCTGCAAATATAAATCGTTTTATTTTAGCATCGCGAGAAGCAACGAGCATATTCAAAAAACCGGATACATTTACTTCATTGGTCGTAATGGGATCATTTATAGAACGAGGCACCGAGCCCAAAGCAGCTTGATGCAAAACATAATCCACTCCTTTCACCGCATTTTGACAATCTACTAAATTTCGTATATCACCTTCTATCAATTGGAAATTTTCTAAATTCAAATAGTCTTTCAAATTATGACGATGTCCAGTGGCAAAATTATCCAGACAAATGACCTTGTGCCCTTTGGATAAAAAATAATCGCACAGATTTGAACCAATAAAACCAGCTCCTCCCGTTATCAATAGGGTACTTTTTGTTACTACTTCCATTATATTATTGTAATATATAAATTATGATTTTAAATTGGATTTGCTATTTATTAATCATTATTGTCCGTTTAAATTTTAGTAAAACTAAAATCTCCAACAAATATAGTCCCTACGCAGGGCATTCGCTTATAAAAAAAAGTCATCCACGAATTTGCTTCGCTTGTTCGTCCCGATAATTATCGGGACTCGAGTCACTAACAAACACGAATCTTGACATCCTTAGATTTTACAAATTCATTTTACATATAAGAAAATTAGTATTTTTTTTATTCTTTTTAAATCTGTGCTAATTTGTGCAATTTGTGTCAAAAAATTCTTAAATGCGAATGCCATGAAATCTGTGCTAATTTGTGCAATTTGTAGCTAGAAACTTCTAAAAGAGATCGCCTGAAATCTGTGCCAATTTGTGCAATTTGTGTCAAAAAACTTCTAAAAACGACCCCCTGAAATTTTTGCTAATTTGTGCAATTTGTGTCAAAAAATTCTTAAATGCGAATGCCCTATATTTCTTGCTAATTAAAGGGTCGTTTACTTCAAACTCCTATTTTATAAAAAATCACAAAAATAGCAGATTTAAAGAACCTTTCGGTTTGTTATTCCACTTCATGATTAATATTTTTTTTTAGTTTTCTCACAAAAATTAATTCTTTAAAGCTTTATTAGACAGAGATTAATGAGTCGTTGAAGAAAAAAAACAATAATTTACTTTTATTATCAACTCAACTTTTCCTCAAAGACTTCTCAAACGGCACTCGTTGCAAAATACTCCTTCCCAAAGTCACCTCATCGGCATATTCTAATTCGTCACCAACCGCTATTCCTCTGGCTATAGTAGAGGTTATAATTTCACAATCCTGTATTTGTTTATAAATATAAAAATTTGTGGTATCACCTTCCATAGTCGAACTTAGTGCGAAAATAATTTCATTGACGACTCCTGTTTTTACTTTTTCGACCAAAGAATTGATATTTAGTTGACTGGGACCTACTCCATCTATTGGTGAAATCTTCCCGCCTAAAACATGATAAATCCCTCTAAATTGCCCTGTGTTTTCAATTGCCATAACATCCCGAATATCTTCGACAACACATATAATTTGATGATCTCGTTTCGAATTGGAACAAATATCACAAACTGAAACATCCGAAATATTATGACAACTCTCGCAAAACTGAATCTCCTCTCGCATATTCGTTAAGGCTTGAACCAAAAATGAAGTATGTTGTTTGGGCTGTTTCAACAAATGCAATACAAGTCGTAAAGCAGTTCGCTTGCCTATTCCTGGTAATTGAGACATTTCGTTAACTGCCTTCTCTAAAAGTTTTGATGAATATTCCATAAATACAAAGATACAGAT
>JAYVIK010000259.1:0-23695 GCA_043770265.1 Flavobacterium sp.
GACTTCTTCAATAAAAACAAAGACTAAACAGCATTTCTAATGGTTTTTTTTAACTGAATTTAACAGTATTTTAACTTATGACCTGCAACTTGGGTTAAGATAGAGTTTACAGGATTTGGATAAAGATTGAATTTCAAATTTGTATTGAAAGAATTAGATGCTAAATTGGGTGGGTTATTATAAATTTGGGTTACTTGACCTTGTGTCAATGCCTGGTTAAATATTCTAATATAATCTATATCTGCGTTGATACCAACAATTCCTCCTGGATTAATACCCATTCTAAAACTATCTCCAGTCGTGTTTAAAGTTGTTATCACTTTACTGCCTAACAATTGACCATCTCTATAAACGCTCATTGTTGTACCAGAATAAACAAACATATATTCATACCAAACCGCTGATGTTGCTCCAGAATTAGGAACTAAATCATAGTCATAACTTGCACCACCCCAACCCAATAATTTTACACTAGATGCCGTTTGATGACCTGCAAAAGCTTGACTAGTTGAGCCTGTACCCCAATTAAATAAATAATTTTCTCCAGGAAACGAACCGCTTTCAAATTTTACTCTCAAATGCACACTTCTTGCTTGTGAACCAAGTGGAAGGTTTGGCAACGAAGTTTGTGTTCTAGCATTTATTAATTCTAATGCACCGTTTGAAATCGTTCCGTTTGAAACAAAAGCATGAGAACCGCCAATTGGTGTATTTAAAGTAACCGAACCATCTAGGCTATTAAGGCTGTTATTAAACTCAAACTGATAAATTGGACTCGGAATAGCTCCAACTGCCTGAGTTGTAAATTGATCAACTCCAGATGCAGCAGTTCCGCTTCCGTTGGTAGCCACCACGCTATAATAATAAGTTGTATTTGGTGTTAAACCAGCTAAAAGTGCGCTATGATTTGTTGGCGTTGTTGAAGTAACGGTTGGTCCTGAAGCAGATAAATTTAAGTTACTTGAACTCGTTCCGTAATTAACAACCGTAGTAGTGCTAGCGTTACTTGTATTTAAAGAAAAGTTTACAGTTACAGATGTAGTTTGAATATTTGAAAGATTGACCATACTCAATAGTGGCGCATTACCTAATGTAGTAAAGGTTGAAACTGTTGACTGTGAAACACCGTAGGTATTTGTACCTTCTACAGCATAATAATACAATGTGTTAGGAGCTAATCCTGTTAATTGCACATTACTAAAATTATCTGTAAAACCCAAAGCTGAAAACCCAGTTGCTGTATTATTTAAGTTGGTAGATGACAAACCATATCTCACAACAGAAGTAGAATTACCACCATTTGGTTTCAATGTATAATTTAATTGTACTGCCGAAGTTGTTACATTGGTTGGAGCGTTAACAGCATAAGTTGGTTTCGCTACTTGTGTGTAAGTATAAACAGGAGAAAACACAGTTCCTACACTATTGGTAGCTTGTATTCTATAATACATTGTAGTTCCCGCCGCAGCGGCTGATAAATTGTATTGTGTTGTTGCTGTACAAGCAGTATTTGTGGTTCCTGTTGCAGTAGTTCCTGTTGCACCAAGTTCACTGGCCGCTATTGTTTGACCATATAGAACAGTTGTAGTTGTGGAAGCACCACCAGCATTTACACTATAAGAAATGTTTGCGCCTTCGTGAATTAATGAAGAAGATACATTAGAAATAACAGGAAAGGATGATGTAGTTGAATATAGACTAGTTATTTGAGCTTGTGTTAATGCTACATCATATATGCTAGCTTCATCAATAAAAAAAGCACCATTTCTAAACGCTGAATCATTAACATCTCTACCCAAACTTAATTTATTACCAGCACTGCCTGCAACTGTAGAAATGTTTCTAGTAACCGAACTTTTCAAAACTCCATTTACATAATGTTTTAAAACTGTTCCATCATAAGTGTAAGTGTACATTAACCAAGAGGTTGTATTTATTGTATTTGCAAAATTTGCTCCAGTTGGTCCCGTAAAAAAAGATGCTGTTGTATTAGATTGAGAGACTGCAAAAGCGCTTTCCAAACCGCCACCAAGTGTTCCCCAGCCAAGTAATTTGTGATTTATACTAGCAGATGTAGCATCGAACCTTACCCAAAAATTTAAAGTTCTTGAAGAAGATCCAAGTGGTAAACTAGGTAAAATAGCACCCGTCAATTCGGTAGATGAGTTAAATGCTCTATTAGCAACACCAAATCTATCTGCACCATAAAAAACAGAACCATTGGCTATAAAACCTGTTGTAACTATAGCAGAACCAGAATTATTTAAGTTTCCATTAAAATTAAAATGATAAACAGGTGTTTGTGCCAAACAAATTGTTGCAAAAAGCAACATCGATAATTGTAATAATTTTTTCATAATTAAGTGTTTTTAAGATTTCGAGCAAAATTATAAATGCAACCTTTTATAAATTTATGCTAATTCATAAACAGTCGATTTGACTTTATAAACAGTTTGCTTTTTTTTATTGGATTATCGCTGCTAATAAACCTAATTTCACAGTATTTTTTATGAATAGTCGTTTTGACTTCATAAACGGTTAAATCCTTTAGAATAAATTCAAAAAATAAATCCTATTTTTGAAAAACAAGAAAACCCAAACTATGAAAGCCATAATTGTTGACGACGAATCGCACGCGCGGTCATTATTATCCAACACTATAAAAGAACACTGCAAAGGCATAGAAATAATTGCCGAAGCCGAGAATGTGAAAGAAGCAGTAAAACTTATTAACAAAAACAACATAGAATTGGTATTTCTAGATATTGAAATGCCCAACGAAAACGGATTTACTTTGTTCGAATATTTTGACAAACCCAACTTTGTAACTATATTTTGCACCGCTTATTCGGAATATGCCATTCAAGCCTTTGAAGTTTCGGCGGTAGATTATTTGTTGAAACCCGTAACGATAAGCAAGTTGCAAGATGTGATTGAAAAAGCGATAAAAACTCGTGGTCAAAACCAAATATTGCAAAGTGTGAATACACTTCGCGAAAATATTACTGTCAATCAATTGCAAAAAATTGCATTGCCACTTTCTGATGGATTGATTTTTATAAAAATTGACGATATCCTGTATTTTGAAGCCGATGGTTCCTACACGCACGTTATTACCAATAAAGAAAAATATTTGGTATGTAAAAAAATAAAAGAGTTTCACGAGCTGTTAACCAATGATTCGCGGTTTTTTAGAGTACATCGTTCGTATTTGGTCAACATTCAACAAATAAAAAAATACAGCAAAAAAGATGGTGCCACTTTAGTTTTTGAAAACAATAAGGTAATCCCGGTAGCACGTGAAAAGAAAAATGAGTTTGATGGATATATTGGTAATATAAGCGTATGAGAAAAATTATCTGTACAAGTTTTTTAGTTTTTTACAATATTGTTTTTTCTCAATTATCTAATGTTAATGACACGCTTGCCGTTGATAAATTAGGAACGAAAATAGAATTAGAACCCGACCTTGCAAAATGTAACGTGTGGAACAATCAATTACTTGCTATTTGTAAATCAAGAATGAACTTGGTTAACTTAGACCCAAAAGTAAAATTATATTACAAAAATTCCTACAGCGCATCATTGGTAACCAGTGCATTTTTAGAAGAGCAAAAAGGAAACATCAAAAAAGCAATTGATGTGTATTTAGAAGTTTTAAAGGAGATGGAAAAAACCAAAAACAATAAACTTCTTGGTTACGTTTATGGCGCAGTTGCTGCATCGTTTAGTAACGAAGGCGAATATGAAAAAGCATTATTTTATACACGTAAAGCAATTCCGTTTGCGATTAAAGAAACCGACAAATCGAATATTGCAAATCTTTATAATTCTATGGGTTATTTGCTAAACAAAAAAAAGGATTTTGCAAACAGTTTAATTTATTATGATAAAAGTATTGCCATTCGAAAAATTAGAAAAGACACTTCTTCTTTAGCAAATAGTATTTGTAATAAAGGTGCAAATTATATGGACACTAAAGAATATTATAAAGCCGAGAAATGTTTTAAAGAAGCGATAATTTTAAATGAATATGTAAATGATTACAACCAACTTTCTATTAATTATGCTAATATTTCTAGAATTGAAAGAATTAGAAAAAATAAATTTAAAGAATTACAATACACACAAAAAGCTTACGATTTCGCGTTAAAAGGAAAAAATTTGAATACCCAACTTTCAATGTCCGATAACCTATATGCATACTACAAATCTATAAACAATGCGCCTTTAGCACTAAAATATCTTGAAAAAAACATTGACATAAATAAAATTGTTAATAAGGAGGAGAATAAAAATGCTGTTTTGAAAGCCGAATATAAATTCGAAACCGAAAAAAAAGAAGCCCAAATAAAGGCATTATCACAACAAAAGAAAATTGCGAATCTCGAATCACAACGCCAAAAAACAATCGCTTTAATTCTCGCTATTGCAATTATTTCAATTTTAATAACATCCTATTTTCTATTCAACAGATATAAAATAAAAAAGCAAAACGAACTTTTAAAGTCGCAACTTATTGAAGCCGAAAAAACCATCGAAGCCGAGAAAAAAGCTACCGAAAGCGAACTCAAAGCATTGAAAAGCCAAATGAATCCGCATTTTATTTTTAATGCTTTAAGTAGTATTCAAGACCAATTTATGTTTGGCGATAAAGTAATTGCCAACGAACAAATGGGCAATTTTACCTATCTCACACGACAAATATTAAACGTTTCAGGCAAAAAACAAATTTTACTTTCTACAGAAATTGATATACTGTCAAAATATCTCGAATTGGAAAAAATGCGCTTCAAAACCGATTTTGAGTATATAATAACGACCAGCGAAAACATCGATGAAGATTACCACGAAGTTCCTCCAATGCTCATTCAACCCTTTGTCGAAAACAGTATCAAACACGGTTTGTTGCACAAAAGTGGCTTAAAAAAAATTACTATTGATTTTGAATTAAATACTACCGAAGAATTCATCATTTGCACGGTAATCGATAACGGAATTGGAAGAGAAAAATCAGCCGAAATAAAATCAAAAAATAGCGCTAAACATCAATCTTTTTCGACCGAATCTATTGAGCAACGACTTGAACTTTTAAACGATAATCTGAAATTAAACCATTTGGTTGTTTATGAAGATGTTATAGAAAATGAAATTATTGTTGGCACAAAAGCGATTGTCAATATACCGTTAGTTTAATGCTGTAAATAAACTAAAAAAAATAAATTTATCCATAGCAAAACCAGTACAGCCATGATTAATCCAATGACTAAATTTTCAAATCGTTTATTAATTTTTTGTGACATATATTGAATTTTTCACAAAAAAAACACTTTACACCACATCATTATTTGAAAACTTTACGAAACGTTAATATTACTTCACGAAATGAGGATTTGTTTGTTATTTTTACAACTTTAAAATTTATTTGCTATGTCACAAAAACGTCTTTTTCTGCTCGATGCTTACGCTTTAATATTTCGTGGTTATTTTGCTTTTATAAAAAATCCAAGAATCAATTCCAAAGGGATGGATACCTCGGCCATTATGGGATTTATGAATGCTTTGATGGACGTAATCAAACGCGAAAAACCAGATCACTTAGCAGTAGCTTTTGACAAAGGTGGTAGCACTTATCGCTACGAAATGTACCAAGAATACAAAGCCCATCGCGATGAAACGCCCGAAGCCATAAAAATTGCCGTTCCTTACATTCAGGAATTATTGAAAGCGATGCACATTCCCATCATAGAAGTAGCGGGTTTTGAAGCCGATGATTTAATTGGAACATTAGCAAAACAAGCAGAAAAAGAGAACTTTCAAGTTTTTATGGTAACTCCTGACAAGGATTTTGCCCAATTGGTTTCCGAAAATATTTTTATGTACAAACCCGCTCGAATGGGGAACGACATCGAAATTTGGGGAATTCCAGAAGTTTTGGCTCGATTCGAAATCGATCGTCCAGAACAAGTGATTGATTTCCTAGGAATGATGGGCGATGCCGCCGATAATATTCCAGGATTACCAGGTGTTGGCGAAAAAACAGCGAAGAAATTCCTGAAAGAATACGGTTCAATGGAAAATCTTTTGGCCAACACGCATCAATTGAAAGGTGCGATTAAAGACAAAATTGAATCCAATGCCGAATTGGGTTTATTGTCTAAAAAACTAGCCACAATTCTTTTAGATTGCCCTGTTCAATTTAATGAAAGCGACTACGAATTATCAAAACCTGATGTCGCAAAAACAGACGAATTATTCCAGGAATTGGAATTTCGTCAGATGAAAGCGCAGTTTGATAAATTGTATAACCCCTCCCCAGCACTTCCGGAAGGAGAGGGAGCCGAAACGGAAGACAATACAATCAAAAAAGCACCTGCCAAAAAAACTAATGATGAACAATTTGATTTATTTGGTTTTTATGACGATAGTGAAGCTACTCCTTCTCCTTTGGGGAAGGCTGGGATGGGGACATTAGAAAACACCGAACATTTTTACCAAAGTATTCAAGGCGATTTTGCCGTAAAATTGCTTTTGCAAAACTTGATGAACCAAACTTCGGTTTGCTTTGATACCGAAACAACGGGAATTGATGCTTTGAATGCCGAACTTGTTGGAATGTCGTTTTCTTTTGAAAAAGGAAAAGCATTTTACGTTCCTTTTCCAGAAAATCGAGAAGAAGCACAAGTTTTAGTTGATAAATTCAAGCCCTTTTTCAAAAGTGAAAACATCGAAAAAATTGGCCAAAACATCAAATACGATTTGAAAATTCTGTCGCATTATGGAGTTCAAATCAAAGGAAAATTATTCGATACGATGATTGCGCATTATTTGATTAATCCCGATATGCGTCATAATATGGATGTTTTAAGTGAAACCTATTTAAAATATTCCCCAAAATCCATTGAAGATTTAATTGGAAAGAAAGGAAAAGGGCAAAAATCGATGCGCGACGTGGCTTTGGAAGAAATCAAAGAATACGCCGCCGAAGATGCTGATATTACCTATCAATTGAAACAAAATTTTAGTCCAATCCTTGACAAAGCCGAAACCAAAAAATTATTTGACGAAATCGAAATTCCGTTGATTCCTGTTTTGGCCGCAATGGAATTGGAAGGAATAAATCTAGATGTTCCGTTCTTGAAATCAATGTCGGTTGAAATGGCTGTCGAAAGTAAAGCTTTGGAACAAAAAATCTATGAAACCGCGGGCGAGAAATTCAATTTGGCTTCTCCAAAACAGTTAGGCGATATTTTATTCGACAAATTAAAAATAGGTGGAGCCAAACAAAAGAAAACCAAAACCGGTCAATATGCCACAGGCGAGGAAATATTAAGTTATCTAGAAAAAGACAATCCAATCGTAAAAGACATTCTCGAATGGCGTCAAATGGTAAAATTGCAAAGCACTTATATTGATGCGTTGCCGAACCAAGTGGATGCAAAAACAGGCAGAGTTCATACCGATTATATGCAAACGGTTGCTGCAACAGGACGTTTAAGTTCAAATAATCCCAACCTGCAAAATATTCCAGTTCGTACCGAAAGAGGTCGCTTGATACGGAAAGCCTTTATCCCTCGTGATGAAAATTACACTCTGATTTCTGCTGATTATTCCCAAATAGAATTGCGAATTATTGCTGCTTTGTCTGGCGAAGAGAATATGATTAAAGCCTTCCAAAACAACGAAGACATTCACCGAAGTACGGCTGCAAAAGTATTCAATGTTCCTTTAGAAGAAGTGACCAAAGAACAACGTAGCAATGCCAAAACCGTGAATTTCGGAATTATTTATGGAGTTTCTGCCTTTGGACTTTCCAATCAAACTTCGCTTTCGAGAAAAGAATCAGCCGAGTTGATTGACGCTTATTATGCGACTTATCCAAAGTTAAAATCCTATATATCTAACCAAGTCGATTTTGCAAGAGAAAACGGTTATGTGCAAACGGTTTTAGGAAGAAGACGTTATTTGAAGGATATTAATTCAGCCAATATGATGGTGAAAAGTGGCGCCGAACGAAATGCCGTAAACGCCCCAATTCAAGGTTCTGCTGCAGATATCATTAAAATTGCGATGATTAATATCCACAAAAAATTAGTCTCCGAAAACTGGAAATCGAAGATGTTGTTGCAAGTTCACGATGAGTTGGTGTTTGATGTTCATAACTCCGAATTAGAGAAAATTCAACCAATGATCAAACACGAAATGGAAAATGCTTTTATTATGGATGTTCCGTTGGATGTTGAAATTGGATTGGGTAAAAATTGGTTGGAAGCGCATTAAATTTTAGATTGCAGATTTTTGATTTTCGATTGTACTCGGTAGTTGAGCAACTTTGTCATTCCAGAGGAATCTCATAAAACTTATACAAATAATGAATAATATAACCGAAGTAGAAATAATTCAATTCTTAAGAGAAGAAACTTACGAAGAAGTAATCAGATCTGAAACTGATATTTTTAGCGAATGTGGAATTAGTGGTTATTCACACGAATTGATTGATTTTTTGTTTAACCCACGAGAAAATCTAAATTTAAAAGTATTAAGTATGAAAAAGTTTGTAGTTTCGTAACATATCAAGATTTTTAATTTTTTCATTAAACCAATGCTCTCAAAAAAAACAAAATACGGAATCAAAGCACTCACTTTCTTGGCGCGCCAGAAAGACAATACGCCAGTGCAAATTGCTGAAATTGCCAAAGCGGAACACATTTCGCTAAAATTTTTAGAAAGTATTTTGTTGCTCTTACGTCATTCTGGTTTTTTGGGTGCCAAAAAGGGAAAAGGTGGCGGTTATTATTTGATCAAAGAGCCCAAAGACATCAATATGGCCAAAGTCTATCGCATTCTCGAAGGCCCAATTGCTTTGTTGCCTTGCGCCAGTCACAACTTTTACGAGAAATGCGACGATTGTAACGATGAATCTATTTGCGCCGTTCGAAAATTGATGATGGAAGTTCGCGATAATACCTTAATGATTTTAGAGAACAATACTTTAGCCGATATCGCTTTTTAAAATAACATAACTTTAGTCTAGTTTTGGGACTCCCTCCCCTCTAGAGAGTGCTGGGGAGAGGATTAAAAAACCAATTTATATCCCACAAAAAACAACATTATCGCAATCGCATTTCGTAGTAATAAATCGGGTACTTTTCCGCTCAACATACTGCCAATATAAATCCCTGGAAGGGATCCTATCAATAATTGTCCTAATAACCCTAGGTCCAAATTACCCATCGAGGCGTGGCCTAATCCTGCAACAAGAGTCAAAGGAACTGCGTGGGCAATTTCGGTTCCTACCAATCTTGGAGTCGGCAAAAGTGGGTATAGAAAAAATAAAGTAACCGTGCCTAAAGCGCCTGCACCAATCGAAGTCAGTGTTACAGTTACTCCCAACATTACACCAATTGCTACAGTCAAAACATTCTGAGTTTTACTTTCGCGGTGAAATTTATCACCTGCATGTTTTTGAGAAAAGACCAAGAGTTTCTTTTTGAATATAATGGCAACCGAAGTGAAAAGTAACGCCCAGCCCAAGCTGTATTTTATAATGCCATTTATAACAGTAACATCTGTTTTTATGCTATGAAGTATCCACAAAGTTAGCAGAGCTGCAGGAACACTACCTAAAGAAAGCCAACCCGTGATAGACCAATTAATATTTTTTTTGGAATGATGCACATAAATACCACCCATTTTTGTAAAAGCGGCATACAATAAATCGGTTCCAACGGCAGTTGTTGGCGGAATACCAAACCATAATAAAATGGGAGTCATCAAGGAACCGCCACCTACACCGGTCAATCCAACTATAAAACCAACAGTTAAACCCGCAATTACTAATCCTATTTGAAAATCCATAAATAAATTTTTTGGCAAAAATACAACTATTTTATAATTATCCTATAGACAAGATAGACTATATAAAATTTTTAAAAAATATTTCTAAAAAAATGAAATATTTTTTTTGTTTTGTAGAAATAAATAGTAGTTTTGCAAAATAATCTACTAAACCGATAGGGTAATAGATTAAATATACGAATAATAACAAAATGAGTTTATCTACAGTAAATATATTATCAGCAAAAACGGCAAACTTTTCCATCGAGGAAACTCTAGCTTTTGTAGCTAATGAATACCAAGGAAAAGTAGCTTTTTCAACTTCTTTCGGACAGGAGGACCAAGTGATTACGGCTTTAATCGCCAAAAACGATTTGCCAATTACCATTTTTACTTTGGATACCGGAAGATTGTTTCAAGAAACCTACGATGTTTTTCATAAAACATTGAAAAAGTATAAAAAAGAAATAAAAGTATTTTTCCCAGAAGCAACTTCGGTAGAAAAATTATTGGAAAACAAAGGGCCAAACAGTTTTTACGATTCGGTTGAAAACAGAAAAGAATGTTGTTTCATTCGAAAAGTAGCGCCATTGACCAAAGCTTTGAAAGGAAATGCAGTTTGGATTACAGGTTTAAGAGCAGAACAATCCGAAAACAGAAATGATTTGGCACTTTTTGAATATGATGCTCATTTTGACATCATCAAATTCAATCCATTATTGAAATGGACTTTAGAAGACGTTCAGAAATATATTGATGATAATAATGTGCCACAAAATGCTTTGCACAAACAGGGTTTTGTAAGCATTGGTTGTGCACCTTGTACCAGAGCAATTGCCGAGGGAGAAGACATAAGAGCCGGAAGATGGTGGTGGGAATCCAGTCATAAAGAATGTGGATTGCATCAAAAATAGTTCCGTAGGAACGATTAATTTTGTAGCAACGGATTTCAATCCGTTGAATTAAATTAAAAATAAAATAATGAGTTCAATATTAAAAACAAATGCTTTAGAAAGCGAAGCTATTTACATATTTAGAGAAGTAATTTCTCAATTCGAAAAACCAGTTTTACTTTTTTCAGGCGGAAAAGATTCGATTACATTGGTACGTTTGGCACAAAAAGCATTCTTTCCAGCAAAAATTCCGTTTCCATTATTGCACGTTGATACTGGTCACAATTTTCCAGAAACTATCGAATTTAGAGATAAATTGGTTGCAGAATTGGGTTTGGAATTAATCGTTCGTAATGTTCAGGATTCCATCAACGAAGGAAAAGTAATTGAAGAAACTGGTCGTTATTCAAGTAGAAATATGTTGCAAACAACTACACTTTTAGACGCCATCGAAGAATTCAAATTTGATGCTTGTATTGGTGGTGCTCGTCGTGACGAAGAAAAAGCAAGAGCCAAAGAACGTATTTTCTCGGTTCGTGATGATTTTGGTCAATGGGACGAAAAAAATCAACGTCCGGAATTATTTGATTTATTGAACGGTAAAATAGAAATTGGTCAAAACGTGCGTGTTTTTCCAATTTCAAACTGGACCGAATTGGATGTTTGGAGTTATATCGAACAAGAAAAAATTGAAATTCCATCAATCTACTTTTCACACAAAAGAAAAGTATTCATAAGAGACGGTATGATTTGGTCACATTCTCCTTTTGTGTATCAAGAAGAAGATGAAGCAATCGAAGAAAGAATTGTTCGTTTCAGAACCGTTGGAGATATGAGTTGTACCGCTGCTGTCGATTCTTATGCAGCAACAATTGCCGAAGTAGTGGGCGAAATCAGAACATCAACAATTTCTGAAAGGGGTGCCAGAATAGATGACAAACGTTCCGAAGCCGCAATGGAAAAAAGAAAACAACAAGGATACTTTTAAAATCCCCACCCCAGCCCTCCCCGAAGGGGAGGGAGTTGAAACTGGATTAGTATCAGTTTTGATTTTTGGAAAAAATGTAAAAATTTAAAGAAAATATTAATTTATAAAAACATACCTGACTCGTCTCCCTCCCCTTCGGGGAGGGTCGGGGAGGGGAAAAAAGATATGGAAGTTTTAAAAATAGCAACAGCAGGAAGTGTAGATGACGGAAAGAGTACATTAATCGGTAGATTATTATACGACACTCAGTCATTGACTACAGATAAATTAGAAGCAATAGAAAGAAGCAGCAAGCAAAAAGGATACGATTACCTGGATTTTTCATTGGCTACCGATGGTTTGGTTGCCGAACGTGAACAAGGAATTACCATAGATGTAGCGCACATTTATTTTTCGACTGCTAAGAAAAGTTATATCATTGCCGATACGCCAGGTCACGTTGAATATACAAGAAATATGGTTACTGGAGCTTCGACATCGCAAGTTTCTATTATTTTGATTGATGCTCGAAAAGGTGTTATTGAGCAAACTTATCGTCACTTTTTTATCAATAATTTATTGAGAGTAAAAGAAGTGATTGTTGCGGTAAACAAAATGGATTTGGTTGATTATTCGGAAGAAGTGTACAACAAAATCAAAGCCGATTTTCAAGCTTTGAACGCCAAAAGCACGTTCAAAGAACAAGTCGTAAGTTACATTCCGTTGAGTGCCTTGACAGGTGATAATGTGGTAGAAACATTAGGAAAAATGCCTTGGTACACTGGGCAAACTATCTTGCAACACCTAGAAGCTTTAGAGCCTACAGATGTTTTTGAAAAAGGAAAAGTTCGTTTCCCAGTTCAAACGGTGATTCGTCCAAAGACCGAAGATTACCACGATTTTAGAGGTTATGCCGGAAAATTATACGGTAATAATATCAAAGTGGGCGATGCTGTAACAGTGCTTCCTTCTTTGACCGAATCTAAAGTTTTGAAAATTCACTTTTTCGATCAACAATTTGATGAAGCCACAGCAGGTTCTTCAGTTGTTTTGGAATTGGAAAACGACATCAACGTCACTCGTGGCGACATGATTGTAAAATCGGGTGAATTGCCAAGAGTCGAAAAAGATATTAATACGACAATTTGCTGGATGGACAGCAAAAAATTGGTGGCTGGAACAAAATACATCGTTCAACATAATACGAATAGAGTTTTGGCAAAAATCGATGCTGTAAAAAACACGATTTCTACTGATTATTCAGGAACAAAAGAAGCAACTCAATTGGCAATTAACGAAATTGGCGAAGTGACTATAAAATTAAGCAAACCATTATATTTTGACGCATACAGCGAAAACAAATCAAATGGAGCCTTCATATTAATTGATACCGCCACCAATACAACAGCAGGAGTTGGATTTATAAAATAGTTAATAGTTTGTGGTTAATGGTTTGTAGTTCTACACAAACTGTAAACCATAAACAACAAAAACAAAACAGTAAATATGCAAAGTTTTAGAACCGAAATAGAAAATCCGATTGTTCAAAAAGACATCATCGATTTAGAGAGAAAAATTGCTTTATTCCGTGAAGGAAAAATTGATGACGAACGTTTTCGTAGTCTTCGTTTAGCGCGTGGTGTTTATGGACAACGTCAGGAAGGCGTTCAAATGATTCGTATCAAATTGCCTTATGGTAAAGTGACGAGCGAACAATTAGTGCGAATTTCAAAAGTTTCTGATGAATATTCAAGAGGTCGTTTGCACATTACTACGCGTCAAGATATCCAAATTCACTATGTAAGTTTGGATAGAACCCCTGAACTTTGGGCTGAATTAGAGAAAGATGATGTTACCCTTCGTGAAGCTTGCGGAAACACCGTTCGTAATATAACTGCCAGTGAAAATGCAGGAATCGATCCTGAAGAACCTTTTGATGTAACACCTTATGCTGATGCTTTATTCCGATTTCTTTTACGAAATCCAGTAAATCAAGAAATGGGTCGAAAGGTCAAAATATCATTTTCGTCTTCGGATAAAGATACGGCTTTGAGTTATTTGCACGATTTAGGATTTATTCCAAAAATTGTCAATGGCGAAAGAGGTTTCAAAATAATGCTCGGTGGAGGATTGGGTTCGCAGCCACACCACGCCGAATTGTTATCGGAATTTGTTCCTGTAAACCAAATTATTCCAACTACTGAAGGAGTTCTTAGAGTATTTGACCGTTTTGGCGAAAGATCGAAACGTTTGAAAGCGCGTATGAAGTTCTTAATCAAAGATTTAGGTGCAGAAGCCTTTTTGAAATTAGTAGAAGAAGAGAAAAAAGCCTTGTCTTATAAATCTTTCGAAATTGATACTACGGCTTTTGATGGCCCAATTCCTGAGCCATTATTGGTGACTCCAAAAGTAGAAATTGAAGATGTTGCTGCTTTCGAAGCTTGGAAAAAATCGAATGTATTTCAACAAAAACAAACAGGATATGTTGCCATTGGAATCAAAGTTCCTGTTGGAGACTTTTATACAGACAAAGCCAGATTGTTGGCCGATTTGATAAAAAATTATGGAGCGAATGAGTTGCGTTTTTCATTGAGACAAGACATTCTTATTCGAAACATAAAACAAGACAATTTAGTCTTCTTTTACCAAGAATTAGAAAAGCTTGGATTTGTAGAATTAGGATACAATTCAACTGCAGATATTACTGCTTGTCCAGGAACTGATACTTGTAACCTTGGAATTGCGAGTAGCACAGGAATCGCAACGGAACTAGAAAGAGTTTTGGCAGCCGAATATCCTCAATACAACAATAATAATGACATTACCATAAAAATTAGTGGTTGTATGAATGCTTGTGGGCAACACAATATGGCGCACATTGGTTTTCAAGGAATGTCAATCAATTCTGGGAAGCTTGTTGCTCCAGCACTTCAAGTGTTGTTGGGCGGAGGAAATTTAGGGAATGGTGCAGGAAGATTTTCTGATAAAGTAATCAAAATCCCTAGTCGCCGTGGTCCAGATGCTTTGCGTTTTATTCTGAATGATTTCGAAGCGAATGCCAACGAACTTAAATTTTTAGAGTATTATGATGCCAAAGGGGAAAAATATTTTTTCGATTTATTGACACCACTTGCAGATATTACGAATCTAACAGATGAAGATTTTGTCGATTGGGGAAATGCCGATAATTATGTAAAAGCCATTGGTGTGGGCGAATGTGCTGGTGTTGTAATTGATTTGGTGGCAACTTTAATTTTCGAAGCCAAAGATAAATTGACTTTTGCACACGAAGCATTGGAAGAAAAAAAATGGTCTGATGCTATTTATTTAACTTATGCTGGATTTGTAAATGGTGCCAAAGCTTTGTTGCTTTCTGAAAACCAAAAAACAAATGCACACGCAGGAATCATCGATTTATTCGATTCCGTTTTTACTGAAACCAATAAAATTACCTTGAATTCGTCTTTCAAAGATTTAGTGTATCAAATCAACCAAAACGAACCTTCTGAGGAATTTGCTAAAAAATACATTCAAGAAGGAATTGCCTTTTTCGAAAATATTGAAAATTACAGAAATAATTCATTATCGAATTCATAAATATCATCAAAAATGGGTCATAATCTGACACCTAACAATGCTCGTTCCCTCCCCTTTGGGCAGGGTTGGGTTGGGGGTAAACCCAAAGTAACATTAGTAGGCGCTGGTCCTGGAGATCCGGATTTGCTGACTATCAAAGGCGTGAAAGCTCTCGCTGAAGCTAATGTGGTTTTGTATGATGCTTTGGCTAATGACGAAATATTGGCGTATGCACCCAAAAAATCCATCAAGATATTTGTTGGGAAAAGAAAAGGTTGTCACGAATATTCTCAAGATCAAATCAACCAATTAATTGTAGACAATGCGCTGAATTATGGAAATGTTGTGCGACTAAAAGGTGGCGATCCCTTCATTTTTGGTCGTGGAAGCGAAGAAATCGAATATGTTGAAAGTTTTGGAATCCCTACATTTGTAGTTCCCGGAATATCCTCATCGATTGCCGTTCCCGCAAATCAAGGAATTTCTTTGACAAAAAGAGGGGTTTCCGAAAGTTTTTGGGTGATTACAGGTACAACTTCGGATAGAAATTTATCAAAAGATGTAACTTTGGCAGCCAAATCTACAGCAACGGTTGTGATTTTGATGGGAATGAGCAAATTGGAACAAATTATTACTTTGTTTCAAAACGAATCCAAAGGAGAAACTCCCGTTGCGATCATTCAAAACGGAACAATGCACAACGAAAAAGTAGGTTTTGGAACCATAGATACAATTTCACAAGTGGTAAAAGACAAGAATTTGAGTTCACCAGCCATCATTGTAATTGGCGAAGTCGTGAGAGAACGCAATAAATTAAAAGAATTTTATAAGGAATTTATTTCCAATAAAGTTTGCGAAAGAGAATAATCCCCACCCCAGCCCTCCCCGAAGGGAGAGTTAGGAAAGGAAAGAAAGTATAACCAATGCGGTTTCACTAGCCCTTTTTTGAAAAGGAAAAATAAAATGAATAAAAACGAATCATATCCTAACAATCCAGACTCGGCTCCCCTCTCCTTTGGAGAAAGGTCGGGAGTGAGGAACGAACTATACCCAATTTTTCTAAAACTACACCAACTCAATGTACTCATTGTTGGTGGAGGAAACGTTGGTTTAGAAAAACTTTCGTTTATGTTAAAATCCAGTCCCAATGCCAATGTTGAGGTAGTGGCACCAAAGTTTCTTCCAGAATTAGAAGCATTAGCACAAAAACATCCTTCAGTAAAATTGACCCATAAAAAATTCAATCGGTGGATGCTTCGCAAACGCAATATGGTTATTGCTTGTACCGATGATTTGAAAGTCAACAAACGGGTTTACGATTTATGCCGAAATAGATATTTAATTTGCAACATCGCCGATACTCCGCCTTTGTGTGATTATTATTTGGGTGGAATCGTGACTAAAGGAAATGTAAAAATTGCCATTTCCACCAACGGAAAATCACCAACTACAGCCAAAAGATTACGCGAATTTTTCGAAGAAATTATCCCCGACGACATCAATTCAATGGTCGAAAACCTGAATGAATATCGCAAAACATTGAAAGGAAATTTCGAAGAAAAAGTTCAAAAAATGAACGAAATTACAGAAGCCTTAAAAAACAAACAATAAGTTCCCCAAGAGAAAAATATTTGATTGAAACTGATTTTAATCCGTTTAAGATCAATTAACCATATTTTGTATCGACTACAAATTCCTAGAAAAGGGGTTGGGGGAGGAAAAAAAAATAAAAAAAATGATTAAGACAGACATACTTATAATAGGAGCAGGACCTACAGGATTATTTACCGTTTTTGAGGCAGGATTATTAAAATTGAAATGCCATATTTTAGATAGCTTGCCACAGGCTGGCGGACAATTATCAGAATTGTATCCTAAAAAACCCATTTATGATATTCCTGGATTTCCAGAAGTATTGGCAGGAGATTTGGTTAATAATTTAATGGAACAAATAAAGCAATTTGAGCCTGGATTTACCCTTGGGGAAAGAGCCGAAACGATCGAAAAACAAGAAGATGGAAGCTTCATTGTAACCTCTGATAAAGGAAAAAAATTCCACGCTCCAGTAGTGGCAATTGCTGGTGGTTTGGGTAGTTTTGAACCACGAAAACCAATTATCGAAGACATCGAATTTTATGAAAAAAGAGGTGTAAAATACTTTATCAAAAACCCAGAAAAATTTAGAAATAAACGAGTAGTTATCGCCGGTGGAGGAGATTCAGCTTTAGATTGGAGTGTTTTCTTGTCGAACGTAGCTTCTGAAGTGACTTTAATTCACCGTAGAAACGAATTCCGTGGCGCTTTAGATTCAGTTGAAAAAGTTCAAGAATTGAAAAACTTGGGAAAAATAAAAATGATTACTCCCGGAGAAGTAGTTGGTTTGAATGGAGCCGAGCATTTAGAATCTATCGATTTGGAAATCAACGGAGCACACAGAAATATTCCTACTGATTATTTTATTCCACTTTTTGGATTAACGCCAAAATTGGGACCTATTGCAAACTGGGGATTAGAAATCGAAAAAAACGCTATCAAAGTAAACAACGCCTTAGATTATCAAACTAATATCCCGGGAATTTTTGCTATTGGCGATGTGAATACCTATCCCGGAAAATTGAAATTGATTCTTTGCGGATTCCATGAAGCGACTGTGATGTGTCAGGCGGCATATCAAATTATCAATCCAGGTAAAAAACACATAATGAAATACACCACCGTCTCAGGAATTGATGGATTTGACGGAACTCGAAAAGAAGCACCTAAAGCAGTTGTAAAAGCAATTGATTAAACTAAATTTGATGTTAATTACGGCCTCAAATAGAATAGAAACATAAATTATGTCACAAGACGTTACGATAAAAATTACCGATAGAGAGGGAGTGAGCCACGAAGTTCAGGCACCAACTGATATGAATATGAACATTATGGAGCTGGTGCGCGCCTACGAATTGGCACCCGAAGGAACAATAGGAACTTGTGGCGGTATGGCGATGTGTGCTTCTTGTCAATGTTATGTTATAAATCAAGTGGCGTTACCCGAAAAAACTGACGATGAAGAAGCGATGCTTTCAGAAGCATTTAATGTAAAAGCGAACAGTCGTTTGGGTTGTCAAATATATATTACTAATGAATTAGAAGGTTTAGAAATAGAATTAGCACCAGAATCTTAGTCTTAGAAAGTTAAGATTTAATTGATAATTTTGTATGAACAAACAATCTTAAACTTTAAAACATTATAAATTGAACATTTTGTCGAAAGTTCTTAGCATTATTTTATAAAGTTTTACAAAATAAAAATAAATATTCTGTCAAGTGGAACTTAAGGATTAATGGCTTTTATTTCGGTAAATTTTTTATATTTGTTCTGGTTAATGTAAATAATTTGTAAGACAAACGATAAATCCAAGACGAATGAAATTTTTAAAATTAAGCTGTATTTTTTTATTAACGGTATGGTCGGCGTCGGCACAAATCGATTCTACAAAGACCGATAAAGACAATATCAATTTTGATGAATTTGTTAGTGCAGATGGTGAAGCCTCAAAAGTATATTGCAATCAAAAAATTGCTTATCTGTCGCCTTATCGTTTTATTTCGTTGGGTTTTGAAAATATTTTCCCATCTTCAATTTCTAGCGTTAGCAACCCCGAAACTACAAATTCAAACACAACTAACAATACAATTAATAATTTTGGAGGTTTGCGCTTTGCATTAAATACGCCTGTGATTTCGAAAAATAATATAACAGTTAGTCTTGGAGCTAATGTTTGGAACTCAAACATCGTACTCGAAGATATGACGACGGATGATTTTAATAAAAGCATTACACAACTCAATAGCATGGGTTTAAATGCTACAATATTTAAACCCTTTAATGAAAAAAACTTTGCGATTTTTCAACTCAGTGGCGACATTAACGGAAATTACACCAATTTTAGTGCTATCAATGGCAAAGGATTTACTTTTAGTGGTACTGCAATTTATGGCTGGAAAAGAAACGATAATTTTATGTGGGGTCTTGGTGTAAGCAGAACTTATCGTGCCGGAGCACTAATTCATATACCTGTTGTGTTGTATAATAGAACGTTTAACAAAACTTGGGGAATTGAGACGGTTTTTCCAGCAAAACTAAACATACGTAGAAATTTCAGTCCAACATCTTTGCTAATGCTAGGCTATGAGATTGAAGGAAACTCATACCATATCGCTACTTCTGGAGGTAGTGAGCTGTATCTTAGACGAGGAGAACTCAAACCGCGTTTGTCTTATGAACAAAAACTAAACGGATTTATTTGGCTTGCAGTCCAATCAGGAGTCCGCTTTGACTGGCGATTCGATGCGTACGACGTAAAAAACACTTCCGACAGTGAGAAATTACTTGTAGCAAACACGCTGGGGAATGCTTTATATTTTAATGTAAGTTTAAATTTTGTTAACCCGTAAAGGCAACAAGTATTAAAGTAATTTTCAGTTATTTTTTGACCTGTCTTTTCCAAACATCTGTTCGTCCAAAAACAGACACACCAACAAACCCTCGTACTTCTAACGTATTATTGTCAACAAGTGTAAGTGTGCAAGAATAGTCGTTTCCGTTTTTCGGGTCGTAGATGGTGCCATCTTCCCATACGCTGTTTCCTTTAAAAACAAAACCCATTAAATTTTCTAAACCTTTAAGCGGTCTAGATTGTAGTTTTTCGTTTGGATTGTTTACATCGGTTTTTGGTTTGTTGTTGGCATCATTTGGAATTTTTAACCACACGATTTTACCGTAAAATTTATCAGATTTTTCATAAATCTGGACCATTGCTGTTCCTTCGCCGTTTTTCCACACGCCTAAAACGGCATTTGCTGTTTGTGCCGAAGAATTAGTTGCATAAGAACTGAGTATTATACAACAAAATATAAAAAAAATACTTTTTTTCATGGTTATGATTTGTTTTTAATTTTTTAACAAAAACAAAGTAAAATGAATTTCTTGAATTTGCAAGTAATTTTAAGTACTTCTTAACAAATATGAACTAATAAAATTTTGATTAATTGCGATAAATACCATCTTGAAAAAGGATTTAAGACAACCAATTGTTGATTTTAATAGTGAACTAGAAAACATTTTATAATTCTATTTTTAGTAGTACATTTGCAAAGCAACCCTGTCAGGGTCTTATTCTCTGGCAGGGTTGATTATTAATAACATACAGAAAAATGCCAAACATTCAAGAAGCAATTAAAAACCGAATTCTCATACTCGACGGAGCGATGGGAACAATGTTGCAACGCTATAATTTCTCCGAAGAAGATTTCCGAGGAGAACAGTTCAAAGACTTTCCGCATTCGCTCAAAGGGAACAACGATTTATTGTCTTTGACACAACCCACAGCCATCAAGGAAGTTCACGCCGCTTATTTCGAAGCGGGAGCTGATATCGTAGAAACCAATACTTTTTCAGGAACCACCATCGGAATGGCCGATTATCATCTCGAGGAATATGTTTATGAATTAAACTACGAATCGGCCAAAATTGCCCGCGAAGCAGCTGACGAATTCACAGCCAAAAATCCTGAAAAACCTCGTTTTGTGGCGGGTTCGATTGGACCAACTAATAGGACAGCGAGTATGTCGCCAGATGTAAACGATCCTGGTTACAGAGCCGTGACTTTCGACGATTTGCGCATTGCTTACAAACAACAAGTCGAAGCACTGATGGATGGCGGTTGCGATTTACTTTTGGTAGAAACTATTTTCGACACCTTAAATGCCAAAGCAGCACTTTTCGCTATCGAAGAAGTGAAAGAAGAACGCAATATTGATATTCCAATTATGGTTTCAGGAACCATTACTGATGCCTCAGGAAGAACACTTTCGGGACAAACCGTAGAGGCTTTCTTGGTTTCGGTTTCACATATTCCGTTGTTGAGTGTAGGTTTCAATTGTGCCCTTGGTGCTGATTTATTGAAGCCGTATTTGCAAACTTTGTCGCAAAACACTTCATTCAACGTTTCGGCGCATCCTAATGCTGGATTGCCAAACGCTTTTGGAGAATACGACGAAACACCAGAGCAAATGCAAGCTTTTATCAAAGAATATTTAGACGATAATTTAGTAAACATTATAGGTGGTTGTTGTGGAACAACCCCAGCACACATCAAATTGATTGCGGATATTGCTAAGGATTATAAACCGAGAGTTTCGGAGGCGGTGATGTAGATAATAATGGAATGGATACAAATTGCAAATCTTCCTTTACTTTGTCTTTGATCGAATAGTGAAATTTTATGAAAAAATTATTGATAATTGTACTCTCATTGTTCATAAGCGCATTTTTTTATGCTCAAAATAAAAAGCTAATGAACTTTGAGGGGAAAATAACAAATAATAAGCACGATATTATAGTTATTGAAACCAAGAATGGTAAAGAAATTATGATTTCAAAGGATGGCGTTTTTAATGATACGATTAATGTTACTCCAAGAATTTACAATATGTGGTATGGAAAGGTTCTTTTTCATGTTTTTTTTAAAAATGATTATAATTTAGCTTTGAAAATGAACTCGGATTCTTATACTTCGCTAGTTTTCTTTGGAAATGGTGCGGCTGAAAATAATTTTTTAACTAAAAACCCTTATTATCCGAATCCGATTTATTTTCATAGTTTGTTAAGTTTAAACAAGGGTGAATTTTTAAAAGAAATAAAAAAGTTTAAATCAAATCTTTTGGAAAAATTGAAAACTGAAAATTTAGATCCTGATTTTAATAGAGTGTATAAAGATTATCTTGAATATTTTTATGAGAAATCAAAAAAAGCTTATAAAAAATGATAAAGATAAAGTGAATTTGTAAGCCGTACACGCAAGAAAATATAAACATAAAAGTTCCCAGCTAGCGCGAGCTTCTAGCTCGTGCCCACAAACAAGCTAGGGAAAAAGGTTTTAAATAAAACAAGCATGAGCGTGACGCTCGCGCCCAATGTCATTAAGTTAAGGATTTTATGATTATTAAATAATAAAAAATCAATGATTTGCCTTTTATTTAAGTAGTAATTTTCGTATATTTATACGTTAATTTACTACCTTATGATTGTAAGAAAATACTCTTTTGCTATTTTAAATATATTGAGAGATGAAGTTTTTAGTGATAAAATAATTTTGGATTATAAGATGAATGAGACTGATTTTACAAGAAAGAGGAAGCAACCTTTTGGAAGTGTTTTGCTTTTTATGTTCAATCTATTGAGAAAAAGTTTAGTTATTGAAATCGATAATTTCATTCAACATCTTAATTCTAGAGTCGAATTACATACCGTTCAGAGTTTTACAAAAAGTGCTTTTGTCCAACAAAGGAAAAAGATAAAGCCAGATGTTTTTAAATATTTATCTGGAGTAATTACGAACAATTATTATTTAGAAAATAATTCAAACATCAAGCTATTTAATGGTTTTAGAATACTAGCCGTTGATGGTTCAAAGATAACTTTACCTTATACAGAGGAATTGAGAAAAGTATTTGGAGAATCTAAAAACAACACCAATACAGTGGTAGTTCAGGCACGGTCATCTGTTTTGTATGACGTTTTAAATTACATTACGTTGGATAGTTCTTTGAACAATTTGAAGCAAGGAGAAAGGCAATTGGCATTAGGTCATTGGGATCAATGGAGAAAAAATGATCTAATTATTTATGATAGAGGCTATCCGTCTTATGATTTTAAATATGAGCATATTAAGTCAGGTGTTGATTATTTAATTAGGACAACAACCTCTTATAGTAACGTTGTTAAATCATTTGTTGCAAGCGGGAAAAAGAGTAGAGTTGTTGAAATTTTACCAGGAAAAAACCAAGCAATTCAGGACAAAGATTATGACAAAAATACGGTGATGAAAGTGAGATTGATTCGTATTGATTTGCCAAGTGGCGAAATAGAAATTCTGATGACTTCTTTACTGGATAGTAAAAAATATCCATCTACTATGTTTAAGGAATTGTACTTTTTACGATGGGGAATTGAAACATTTTATGATGAGCTTAAAAACAAATTGAAACTTGAATATTTTACAGGATATTCAACAATAAGCATAATGCAAGATTTTTTCTGTGCCATTTTTATTAGTAATTTGCAATCGGTTATTGTGAATGATTTGCAAGAGGAATTAAAGATTAAGAATCAAAATACGAAACTCGATTATAAAATTAACACGAATTTGTCTTATGGATTTTTAAAGAATAGAATTATCGAATTGCTTTTTAAGGAAGCTCCACTAGAACAAGTTTTTAATGAATTGGAAGCTTTGTTTCTACAAAACACTATTCCTATTCGTGAAAATCGGAATAATAAGCGTGATGTTGGAAAATACAGAAATAGAACAAGACCTTTAGTGCTTAAAAATCAGAAAGATGCAATATAATAATTCCTTAACTTAATGACATT
>JAYVIK010000260.1:0-7994 GCA_043770265.1 Flavobacterium sp.
GTACTGCAATTATGTGGGAGAGTATGTCGTCGCCTTTCTTTAATCTGAAATCTGTTCAGATTCTTAAAAACCCTTCATCTAACGATGAGGGGTTTTTTGTTTTGGAGCGGACAGAAGCGCAAGTTCGATGGATCAAGTATCAATCCTAAAACCTGGGATTAATCCTAAAACCTGTGGATTTACAAAAATTAAGCATAAATAGTAGTTAGTCTAAAAAGGAAGAATTCAATTTTCTAATACCTCTGAATTGGGATCTAAACGCTTTTATTTGGGTATTGAAAGATTCGGCTGAGGCATTACTACTTCTGTTATCAAAATAATTCAATATGGTTTTGTAGTGATTGATTATTGTTCGGGATATTGTATTGAATGATTTAAAACCGGATTGACATACCTTTTCGTGCCATTTGGCTAATTTGGCATAACCTAATATTTCATCGGTTGTCTTTTCAAAAATAGTACACAAGTTTTGTGTTAGATTGTATGCTTTTTGAATATCGGGATATAATTCAAATAACAAATTGGCTCGCTCTATTTGGTTTGCCGACCATTTTGATTTTAAACACTATCATCACCAAGAATCATAATAAATGAAAATCGAATTACTTCAATTCTTTTAATTTGGATAAAATCAATCTATTTATAAGTTATTCATTAACAGGTTTTTATATTTTTTTATTTTTTTATTTATTTTTAGAGTTTTACAATCGAATGATTATTTCATAACTTAATTAATTCCCACTTTTATCAACCACAGGACGATTGTCTCTATTGGCTAATTCCCAAGCAATGGCAAAAGCAAGTTGAGTTCTTTTGGTCAAAGCATCAAATTCAATTTTCTCGACTTCATCGGTAGCTTTATGATAATCGGCATGGACACCATTAAAAAGAAAAACAGATGGTATACCATTTTTAGCAAAATTGTAGTGATCTGAACGGTAGTAAAAACGATTCGGATCTTTTCTATCATTGAATTTGTAATCGATGAATAAGTTTACATATTTTTTGTTGGCATCTTCGCAAATGTTATATAAATCGGTCGAAAGATAATCGGAACCTATTAAATAAACATAGTTATTCGAATTTTTATGAAACTCATCACTTCGTCCAATCATGTCAATATTTATATCGGTTATGGTATTTGCTAATGGGAACAAAGGGTTTTCAGAATAAAATCGAGAACCGTGAAGTCCGTGTTCTTCTCCTGTGACGTGAAGAATTAATACAGACCTTTTTGGTCCGTGACCTTCGTTTTTAGCGATTTGAAATGCCTGTGCAATTTCCAGTAAGGCTACTGTTCCAGAACCATCATCATCGGCACCGTTGTAAACTTCTCCATTTTTTACACCAACATGATCATAGTGTGCCGAAATAACTAGGACTTCGTTTGGTTTTTCAGATCCTTCAATGTAAGCCCAAATATTTTCTGAATCGGGTAAGTTTTCGTTGTTCTTGGCATTCAAATAGGCAGCTGGAATTCTTTGGTAATATTCCTTGGCTTCTTTTGGAAAAGGAATTTTATTTGTTTTATACTGATTGATGAGATAGTCACCTGCTTTTTTCTGTCCCAAAGAACCGGTTTCTCGACCTTCCATTGCATCAGAGGCTACAATAGTAAGATGTGTTTTTAAATCGGCTGCTGTAATTGTATTGAGATATTTTGTTGGCTTAACCGCAGTAACGTTGCTCTTTTGTGAATTACAAGAAATTGTGAATACTAATAAAAATAGTAAGAGTAAATTTTTCATTTTAGATAAATTTTATTTGTTAATTTATGAATTATGGTACTATTATTATAAAACTTCAGTCAAGAAAAGTTTCAAATGTTCCCAAGAACGTTTAGCTGCAACTTCATTATAAGCTGCCCCTTTCGAGTTGTCATTTCCAGCTTCGGGATTGGTAAAAGAATGTACCGCATTAGCATAATAAATCATTTGCCAATCGGCTTTTGTATCCCGCATTTCTTGTTGAAAAGCTGTGATTTCTTCCTGGGATTCATAAGGATCGTCTGCACCGTGACACACTAAAACTTTTGCTTTAATAGGTTCAATCGGTCTTTTTACATCTTTTCTTAATCCTCCGTGAAAGGAAACTATTCCTTTAATATTCATGTTTGCTCTAGCTACTTCAAGTGCTCCTGTTCCTCCAAAACAATAGCCAATTACTACTATATTTTCTGGATTTGCCCCAGATAGAATTAATTGATTTAATGCTAATGAAATGCGTTTTTGGTACTCCAAAAAATTGGTTTTGTAATAACCCGCATTTTTTCCTGCTTCTTTATAGTCTTTAGGATAATTTCCTTCTCCATAAATATCCGCTACAAAAGCATAATAACCCAATTTTGATAGGTTTTCAGCAGTGTCTTTGGACAATTTATCTATTCCCATCCAAGCAGGAAGAATCAGTATTCCTGTTTTTTGTTGGCTTTTTTTCGTTGGCTGTATGCTAAAACCATTCAATATCTGATTACCATCTTTATACTGAATTGGTTTTAATTGCGAAAAAGCTTGACTTGTAATTAGTATTATTCCGAAAATTAGGTATTTAACAATTTTCATAACTTAAATTTTTTATACAAATATTAAAATTATAATCTTATCTCAAAGCATAACAAAAGTTAATTCTTTTAAGGTTTGCGAATTGAATATTTATAAAACTCCACAAATCATTCTCCCGGATGATAGGTTCGTTCCGCATTTTTTTCGATATCTTCTCTGTAAAATAAAACGTCTTTGAATTGCCCTTTTTGGTACAATACAGATTGATCGTTAAAGTGTTTTGATTGTGGAAAACCACTATTTCCTCCAGCCAAAAGTGATTTGGCTTTTATTTTTGAACCAAATTCAACGGCACAAACAAAACTGTTTCCGTTGTAACCATAACGTTTTTTTGTTCCGTTTTGATACACACTTTTATACGATGGTAAGCAGCCCCAAAGTCCTGTTGCATTGCCAATAGGCAAACTTTCCGCAGAATCATTAAATACTAAATCAATATCTCCTGAAGGACGTTGGAATCTATTGAGTTCTCCCCAAGGGATTTGCCAAGTTCCAAACTTAGTTTTTAGTTCGTTTACTACAGTCTGCAATTGCGGTATGAGTTGATCTGGAATAGCAGTTTTGGCAAATTTGATTGTATTTTCGACTTGATCCATTTCGCCTTCATCAATATATACTTTCTGAAGAATTGGATCTAGTTTGTAAGCCCATTCATTAGCCAAAGTGGTTGCTACAGAATTTTCGTTGGCATAATAATCCCAATTTTTTAAAACCGTTATTGGTTCTATTAATTCCTTGTAAAGGGGATTTTCCGGTCGAATTTTTTTTTCGAAACTAGCAACCAAAGCTGGAATTAATACTTCAAAAATAGAGAGTTTCGAATCATAACCGTCGGCAATTATTTTATCTAAGGTATAGTCTTTTCCTTTGCTCAAAATACGAACCGCATTGATACCTCTAAAGTTTTCACCATCGGGAGCCATATAAGGGATATAATTGGCTTCTTTTGGGCTATTATTTCCAGCAACGCTGTACGGAGTTGAATTGCAATTTTGCAACCAACCGTTTGTAGGATTGAAAAGATGAACGGTTTCCGATGGATTGTGCAAACCTTTCCATTGCGTTGCAGAAGTAGTTCCATCGACCACTTTGGCCCAATTTAAATTTTTATCTCGAATAGGTATAAAATTTCCGTGCCAATACGCAATATTTCCTTTGTTATCAGCATAAACAGTGTTGTTTGAAGTATTGGCCTTCATTTCCATAGCTTTTTTATAGTCGTCAAAGTTTTCCGATTTGGTTCTAATCCAGCTTTGCTCCAAGCTTTTCATCGAACGATTATTCGATTTTAAACTTATCCATTTTCCGCCTCTTTTGGCCATTATTGGTCCTTTGTTGGTGAAATAAGTCGTAAAGGTTTTGGGAATTAATTTTCCGTTTTCTCGATAACTGATGGTAATTTTTTTTTCTAATATTGGAAGTAATTTAGAATCGTATTCGTAAAATAATTTTTTGTTTTTGGTTACTATTTTTTCGGCATAAGTATCGGCAACATCTACATTTGACGAAGTGTGCATCCAGCCACAATTTTCATTAAATCCTTGATAAATAAAAAATTGCCCCCAAGTTACTGCGCCATAAGCATTCAAACCTTCTTCGCTATGAATTTGTATTTCAGGTCTAAAGTAAAAAGTAGTGTGTGGATTGATGTATAAAATGGCATTTCCGCTGGCTGTTTTTGAAGGTGCTATTGCAAAACCATTGGAACCTGTTTGCATGTCTTTCACTTTTTCGACATAAGCAAATTTGTCGCCGCTGCCGTAAAACGATTTTAATTCTGAGTTGGATAAATCGGCTGTACTTATTGCACCAATACTACCATCGGTCCATAATAAAGGATACCACGGTTCAAAATGAGTAAGCATCAAAGGTTTGACTTCGGGGTGTTTGTACAAAAAGTAATTGATTCCGTCAGCATAACTGTTTAGTAATTTTTTCAACCAAGGTGCTGCATTTTTATAATCGATTTCGGCTTCATTAGCATCAATTAACAATCTGGTTTCTAAATCATTATAAAGTAGGGATTGTCCTTTGATTTCGGAAAGACGACCCAATTTATCGATGTAGTTCATTTCGACTCTTTTGAAATCATCTTCGCATTGCGCATATAACATTCCAAAAACCGCATCGGCATCCGTTTTTCCGTAAATGTGAGCAATTCCCCAATTGTCTTTTATAATTGTTACTTGTTGTGCCAATTCTTGAAGTCTTGTAATCTCTTTTTTGTCCAATTTTTGAGCAAAACCAATAGTTGAAAAACTGATAAATAGCATTCCTATTTTGAAAAGGTTCTTAAAGTTTTTCATTTTAATTGATGTTAAATTTTTCACCTTCGTAATAAATGCTCATATCCAATTTTTTTATTCCAACATTATTATTTTTTAATGCTTTTGTAATTCCTACTGGGTTTTGAATTACAATTACTTCGCTTTCGCCTACAATTTCAATTTCTTTATTGCAAACAATAATCGCTGTACTTTCGTCAATCCCAATTCCGATGTGAGTTGGAAATTCTACTACTGCTGAAAGCAATCTGTTGTAACGGCTTCTTTTGAGAAAATGCTGATCGATAATCACATTTTTGATTAAACCCAAGCCTTCTGCAGTTTCTAGATTGTTGTAACGTATATTGTCAAAAGTGGCTGTATATTTAGGTTCTAATTTTTGGTTTCCAGTAATCATATGTTCACACATTACGGCAGCACCAGCACTTGTTCCCGAAATAGTACTTCCGTTTTGATACGCTTGATGAATCGCTTTCAAAACGGGAGTATTGCTCACAACTCCCATAAAACGGGTTTGATCTCCACCACTTATAAAAATAAGTTTTGCCTTTTGTAAGGAATCGACCAAAACTTTATTTGATGCTGTTTCTTTGTTGAAATTCAATATTACAATTGGGTTTGGTGTTAATTTCTCTACTTGTTTTTTGAAATAAATGTAAGCGCTATCGGGCTCTTCACTCGACATCGGTAAAACTACAATGAAATCTTTTTTCTGAAGACTCGAAACTGTCAACAGCTGACTCATTAATTTATCGGAACGATTTCCTCCTCCTATAATAAAAAGTTTTCCTTTTGGGGTTTGAGCGTAACTCGTGTTGTAAAGAAATAGTAATGAGAATACTGAAAACAATTTGAAAATGGAATTGGATGAAAATAGGGTAGAGCTCATAAATTTTTAAAGGAATTGATTTGAAGATATTTTTGTTTTTAAAAAGTAATATTCCGCTTAAAAGCACAACCCAATTCGATTATGGATTCCGTTTTAGCGATTCCAGGAATAGTATCTATATTTTCATAAAGCAATTTTCTCATATGATCATGGTCTGTGGCTATCAATTTGATATATAGTGTAAAAGAACCAGTAATAAAATAACATTCAGTAACTTCAGGTATGTTTTTCAAAGCTTCAATAACTTTATCGGAGTCATGATCTTTGGTTAAAGTAATTCCGGTAAAGGCACCCCAATCATAGCCAATTTTTTTTTCGTTCAAAACAGGTTTTATTCCTGTGATGATATTTTGCTCGATTAACCTACTATAGCGTTGATGCACCATAGTATTCGATATTTTCAGATTGGTTGCAATTGCTGAAAAAGCCATTCTTCCATCTTTTTCTAATTCTTTAATGATACTGATGTCAAATTCATCTAATAGTTCCATTTCTAGTTTTTTAAGTTAAAATCACTTTTTTTTGAGTTATAAAAGTAATTATTTTTTTTTCAAATCCTAATGCGGACTACAAAATCAATTGTCACATATTAAAAAATGACTTTTTTTAAACAAATAATAAGAATATTGTTTAAATTTATACAAATTAAAAGTCAAAAATATCATTATTTTGCAGAAATAAAAAATATTCATTACTTTTGCAGTGAAAAATTCAAAAAAAATAGTAAAAATGATTCAAACACCCCAAGCCCTTTCATTAAAATCTGAAGTTTTAATTGAAAAAGAAAATAAATACGGAGCACACAATTATCATCCACTTCCCGTTGTTTTAGAAAAAGGCGAAGGTGTTTTTGTATGGGATGTTGACGGAAAAAAATACTATGATTTTTTATCTTCCTATTCCGCAGTAAACCAAGGGCATTGTCATCCAAAAATTATTGGAGCGATGATCAAACAAGCACAAACATTGACCTTGACTTCACGAGCATTTTATAATGACCAATTGGGAGTATTTGAAGAATATGTTACCAACTATTTCGGATTTGATAAAGTGTTACCAATGAATACAGGAGCCGAAGCCGTTGAAACGGCTTTGAAACTTTGCAGAAAATGGGCGTATGAAGTAAAAGGTATTGCTGAAAATCAAGCGCAAATTATTGTTTGTGAAAATAATTTTCACGGACGAACCACCACTATTATCTCATTTTCTAATGATGAAGGAGCTCGAAGAAGTTTTGGTCCTTTTACCGAAGGTTTTATAAAAATACCTTACGACAACATTGATGCATTAGAAAAAGTGTTACAATCATCCAATACTATTGCAGGATTTTTGGTTGAACCGATTCAAGGTGAGGCTGGAGTTTATGTACCTTCCGAAGAATATTTGGCAAAAGCCAAAGCACTTTGTGAAGCTCATAATGTGTTGTTTATTGCCGACGAAGTGCAAACGGGTATTGCTCGAACAGGAAGATTATTAGCCACCTGCGGGAATTGTTCCTGTGAAAAAGGATGTGAAAATAAACCAGAAGTAAAACCCGATATTTTAATTTTAGGGAAAGCAATTTCGGGTGGAGTGTACCCAGTTTCGGCAGTTTTGGCAAATGATGAAATCATGAACGTTATTAAACCCGGACAACACGGTTCTACTTTTGGTGGAAATCCTGTCGCTGCAGCGGTTGCAATAGCTGCACTTGAAGTCGTTCGCGATGAAAATTTATCAAAAAATGCCGAAAGATTAGGAATTATTCTAAGAAAAGGATTGAATGAAATTGCTCAACGAAATCCGTTAATTGAATTGGTTCGTGGCAAAGGATTATTGAATGCCATTGTTATCAATTGTGGCGAAGATTCAGATTTGGCTTGGAATATTTGTCTTCGTTTTAGAGATTATGGATTATTAGCAAAACCTACACATGGCAACAAAATACGTTTTGCACCACCGTTGGTTATTACTGAAGCTCAAATTCAGGAATGTTTGGTAATAATTGAGAAAGCGTTGAATGATTTTGTTTAGTGATAGTTAGTTGTTTTTTAAATAGTAAAAAGCCTGAAAACGAATCTGTTTTCAGGTTTTTTTCATAACGATTGATTTCAATGTTTGCGGCTGTATGCAATTGCTATAAATCATTAGCAAAGTAGTATTGAGAATTCAATGTAAAAAAAGGTTTAATAGTCAAAAATAGTTGGTAAAAATGCTGTAAAGCATTATAAAATATGATGTTTCCAAAAGTTTATTGAAATTCGTTTCAATAAACTTTTT
>JAYVIK010000261.1:0-23564 GCA_043770265.1 Flavobacterium sp.
GTGCATTTTGAGATGCACCGCCTCGACGACGACAATGGCATTATCAACCACAATACCAATGGCCAATACTAGCGCAAATAGTGTAATTAAATTGATAGATAAACCAAACATTTGCATTACGAAAAACGCACCAATTAAAGATACTGGAACAGCAATAATGGGAATCAATGTGGAACGCCAATCTCCTAAAAATAAGAAAACCACGATGGCTACTAATATAAACGCATCTCGAAGTGTATGCAGTACTTGTTCTATTGAAGCGTCTAAGAAATTGGAAACATCATAACTAATTTTATAATCTACTCCGGGTGGAAATCCTTTTTGTAATTCCTTTAATTTTAATTTAATGTCCTTGATAACATCGCTACCATTGCTTCCTAAACTTTGATTTAAAACAATAGAGGCAGAGGCTTTTCCGTCTAGATTAGAGTAAATATCAAAAAATTCACTACCCAACTCCACATCTGCAACATCTTTCAATTTTATTTCCTCACCATTTGAATTGGCTTTAATGATAATATCCTTGTACTGGTCAGGTTCGTTAAATCGATCTTGAAAGGTTAATACATATTCAATAGCTTGAGATTTTTTACCAGAACTTTGTCCGAGTCTTCCCGGTCTTGCAAGAATACTTTGTTCTTCCATAGCTTTCATAACCTCATCTGCCGAAATCTTATAAGCACGCATTCGATCGGGTTTTAACCAAATTCGCATCGCATATTTTCGACTTCCTAGAATTTGAGCACTTGCAATTCCGTTAATACGTTGAATCTCCGGAATCATTTTAGTGTATGCGTAATTGTAAAGGAATTTTTCATCGACTCCTTTGTCCTTGCTGTATAGGTTAACATACATTAACATTCCCGGTTGCACTGGAGTTATAATTACACCCTCGCGTTGTACTAAATCAGGAAGTAAAGGCAATACTTGGTCAACTCTGGTTTTCACTCTAATTACCGCTACATTGGGGTCAGTCCCAGGTTCAAAAATGATACGTAAAGTGGCTTCGCCAGCACTAGTGGCGTCTGTAGCAATATATCGCATTCCCGGAACCCCATTGATAGCGGCTTCTATTGGTATTAAAGTCGATTTAACTAATACATCTGCACTTGAACCAGGATAAGCAATAAATATATTAACCGTTGTTGGAGCAATATCTGGGAACTGTGAAATGGGTAATTGTTTGATGGCTAAAAAGCCTGTAACTACAATGAGAACCGAAATAACTATGGCTAAAACAGGTCTTTGGATAAATTTTTTAAACATTTTTTTTAAATTTTTAGGTTATTACTCCGCATAGACATCTAAGTGAGATAATACTTTATCCGCTTTTTCAACAGTGTATTTAATTTTATCTTTATTTTTTACTAAACGAATACCATCGAGTAAAATATGATCAGTGGCATCTAACCCTTTTTCTACTGCAAACAAGTTTTCTAATGACGCGCCTATTGTGATTTCTTTTTGAGTAACCAAGCCCGATTGGTCTACCACAAAAACATAACGTTTATCTAGTACTTCAAAAGTTGATTTTTGCGGTATTAATAGTGCTTGCTTCAACGGGATTTTCATTTGAACTGAGCCTGTCTGACCGTGACGCAATAATGCACTAGGATTAGGAAAGGTTGCTCGGAATTGTATATTTCCGGTTTCGTTATTGAATTCGCCTTCTATAGTTTCAACAATGCCCGTTTGATTAAATATTGTATTGTTGGCCAATAATAATTTTACCGTTTGCTTTTTGCTTTTGTTGGCACTCATCATATAATTCAAATATTCTGCTTCGGGCACATTGAAATACACCCACATTTTACTGTTGTCGGAAAGTGTGGTTAGTAATTCACCTTCTTCAAGCGTACTTCCTTCTCTAACTAAGAGATGGTCGATTATGCCATTAAATGGTGCTTTAATGCTTGTAAAACCGAGATGCGTTTGAGCCAAAAGTACTTGAGCATTGGCTTTATTAAGTTTGGCTTTAGCGAGTGCTAATTCATTTGGGGATACAATTTTTCCGTCAGCTAGAAGCTTTGTGTTTTTATATTCAATAGAAGCTAAATCACTTTCTGCTTTTGTAATGAGCAATTCAGCTTGATAAATATTAGGCATTATTTGGAACATTGCCTGACCTTTGGACACTTTTTGACCTTCATCTACATTAATTTTTTGCAGATATCCTTTTTCAATGGCTCTTAATTCGATGTGACGAATAGCGTGAATTTGGCAAACATATTCTTTAACAATTGATGTGTCTATTGCTACTGGATTTGTTAATTTAAACGTTCGCTCTTCTTTTTTTTCTTCTGTTTTAGTATTACAACTTATAATGCATAATGCGGTCATTAGACCAATGAAAATTGAAGTTTTTTTCATAATGATTTATTTATTTAAACGAAATAGAATAGTGAAATTTTCCGTTGCGAAGTTGAAGCAACAGTAGTACGTACTAAAAAATGTCTCTATTGCAAAAGAACAATAGATTAAAAAAAATGAAATTTAGTACGTTTTGTAGAATAAAATCAAATAAGAAAAACCCCAAAAACAATATACAAGGAAGTGTATAGTGGTAAATAAATAACATCTTTGCTTAAAGAAAAAGCCAAAGAATGAACTGCAAGATTATTTAAAGTGAAGTTTGAAGTTAAAGTACCCAAAAGCACATTCGAAAATGTGTTCGAAAGCTTTTTATAGTTTTTATCAACTTCAGATTCTTCTTCTTCAAGATTTACAATAAAATCTTTTTCGATTTTGAATTGCGTTGCAGAATTTATTTTATCGAAAAAAACATCATTTTGAGATGCTGATGTGACACATTTTGTGTCAGAATTTACAAATTTGGTGCTCAAGGAAGTTGAGAGCATTGGAGCTGTTATTACTAGCGCAAATAAAAAATTGGTTGCGCATAATAACGAAATCCATAACGATGAATTATATTTAAATGGTTTATTCATACGGTGTGCAAAACTATGTTTAGCAAAGAATTATTGCAAATTGTTTGTCACAAATGTTTGTTAATGTGTCTAATATTAACTTTAGGTCATTTATTCCTTACAATTTTTTAAAGTTGCGATTAAATTATTAAACCGTCAAAAAACACTGAACACGCAATAACTGACCACTGAAAACTTACTTCTCGCCGTCCCATTCGGCGTAAAACTGCGATAGAAAACCTTCCATATAACGGTGTCTTTCTTTTGCAATTTGTTTACCAGTTTCTGTGTTCATTTTGTCCTTTAAGAGCAATAATTTTTCGTAAAAATGATTGAGTGTTGGTGCTTGGCTGTTTTTATATTCTTCCTTGCTCATATGAAGATTTGGAGCAATGCTCGGATTGTATAAAGGTCTGTTTTTGAAACCTCCATAATTGAATGCTCTAGCAATCCCAATGGCGCCAATAGCGTCTAATCGATCTGCGTCTTGAACGATGTCTAATTCTATAGAAGAAAATGTCTTTGCGACTTTTCCGCCTTTAAAAGAGATGTTTTCTATAATCTTAATGACGTGCTGAATCGTGGCTTCGTCAACATTTTCACTTTCAAGAAATTCTCCGGCAATTTTTGGCCCAATAGTTTCGTCTCCGTTATGAAATTTACTGTCGGCAATATCGTGAAGCAAAGCGCCTAATTTTACGACAAACTCATCACAAACTTCGCCATCGGCAATTTGAAGCGCATTTTTATAGACTCTTTCGATATGAAACCAATCGTGTCCGCCTTCAGCATTTTCTAGTTTTTCTTTTACAAAAAGAATGGTTTTATTGATTAAATCAGGATTATTCATAGCACAAATAGTTTATAAAAAAAGCTGATTTATAAATTTAATTTTTATAAATCAGCACTATCAATATTTTAATTAATGGCAAAATCAATTTTATATTCCAACCAACCTGAAATCTGCAATCTAAAATCTACAATCTCGCAGGTTCTACCCATTTGAATTGAAATGATTCTTGCGGGATAACCAATCTTTCGGAAATTCGTGCCATTCTAGCTGGTAATTTCATCAAATAATCTCTTGCTTTTTCGGCTTCATCGGTCAAGCTGCCTATTTTGTCAATTTCCCATTTATCGATTAGTTTTTGCATAATGTCAACATAATCATTGGCGGTGTAAACCCCGATGCGTTGTGCAGAATCCGAAAAATGTTCGAAAGCAGAACTAATTTTTTGTCCTGATTCTCTCAAGAAATGTGCTGGCATAACAATTTTAGCCTTCATCATTTGCTGAAAAGCAAGCATCATTTCGCTTGGATCAACATTAAAAATCTGAGTCACAAATTCGCTGTAAGCCAAGTGATGACGCATTTCGTCGCCAGCAATCATTTTGCACATTTTGGCTAATTTGGCATCGCCATAACTTTTTGCCAATTGCGAAACACGGTTATGAGAAACATATGTGGCCAATTCTTGAAAACTAGTATAAACAAAGTTTTTATATGGATCTCTGCCCGTTCCAATGTCGAATCCGTCACTGATCAAGTGTTGTGTTGTCATTTCGATTTCGCGCATATTCACTCGACCTGATAAATAAAGGTATTTATTCAATAAATCTCCGTGACGATTTTCTTCACCTGTCCATTGGCGAACCCATTGTGCCCAACCATTTCGTTCCAAATTATCTACGCCTTCTACTTCCATCAACCAGTTTTCATAGGTTGGCAAAGCTTCTTCGGTAATCATATCGCCTACCATAGCAACCCAAAAGTCATAGGGTAAATCTTTTGAAATCTCTCTCAATTCTTTTACTTCTTCTAAGAAATTATCGCTTTCAGAATTGGGTAAAAAATCTGAGGGTTGCCAGATTTTTTCGACTGGAATTAAATATTGGTCAAGATAAGAACTGACTTTTTTTTCTAACAATTGCATTACTTCTAATCGAATATTGTGTAAAGACATCTGATATATAATTTGATTTATTTTAAAATTTTAAACAAAGGCAACAAAGTTAACACATTTTCAAAGTTTTATCCCTTGTACAACTGCATTTTCTGTTTTATTTATTAATTGTTCAATATTGAAATCCCTGATAGATAACGCTTCGTGAACTGTAAACGTAATGGTATTTCCCAAACCGTACGGGAAGTTTCCAAATTTAAAGAACTTCCACGAATTATTAATAGAAATGGGAACAATATAAGCCGATGGTGCATATTTGCATAATAATTTTAGCCCTGTTTGTGCAAATTCTTTTGGTTTTCCGGTTTTGCTTCGGGTGCCTTCTGGAAAAATAACGGCAGAACGAGTGTTTTTTTCAATATACTCCGACAATCCTTTTATAACAGGAATGGCTTGTTTGGGATCTTTTCTATCAATAAGTACCGAGCCACCGTGGCGTAAATTGTAGGAAACACTGGGAACTCCTTTTCCTAATTCGGCTTTGCTAACAAATTTTGGATGAAATTTTCTCAAAAACCAAATCAATCCAATAATGTCATACAACCCCTGATGATTGGCTACAAAAATTATGGGAACGCCAGTTGGAATGTTTTCTCTTCCTTCGGCTTTAAAATTTGTAAACAGCACATATCCAATTTTTAGCAAGAAAAAGTTGAGGTAATCTACACTTTTCTTGTGGGCTTGGTAGCCAAAAATGTTAAGACAAATCCACTGAATGGGATGAAAAATGAGCAAAGTGATCAAGAACAACAAAATGGCAATCAATGATAATGGATAAGATATAATTTTTTGCATTTGGTAAATTTTTGGCAAAAATAGGGAATATATTTTTGTTTGTAGCTGTTCCAATTATGGCTAAAGTGTTAATAGTTAATATTTCTTATGTTGTGCGAAATTTTAAACGTTTAAATCACTTCATTTTCAAAAATCGAGAACAAGTGCTTAAGCTTTGGCATTCAAGAAGAACTCATAATAAATAAAATAATTTGTTGTCTTTCAAATATTTTTAAATCGTTTTGTCGAACGAAATAGATTTTTATTAATTTTATGACAATGAACTTTTTAATATAGTATATGAAACTAAACCTCATTTTGCTTTTTTTTATGAGTATTTCAATTCAAGGGTATTGTCAAAGTAGTCAAGAAAAAAAATACTCCTTACAAATAGACACCCTTCGACTTTCTAAAAAGCAATACCAAGATTTTACTAAAGTAAGAAGTAACTTGGACTATATTTTTGATAATTTTTTTGATAGGTTTTTTAATAGAAAACACAATCAAAAAAACCAAAGCCTAAAATTTAGCAACTAAATATTGTTCAATCAAAATACAAATAGTTATGAGTAAAAGCATTTTTTTTTCCTTTGTACTGCTACTTTTAGTTCATTTTTTTGCCCACGCGCAGCAGTCTAACTTTAAAATTGACAGTTTAAAGCTTACTTTAAAAAAAGCAGGCGGTGTTCAAAAGTTTGTAGCATTAAATTTGTTAAGCGAAGAATACAGCAATAGTGACTTAAACCTATCGATGAACTATGCAAAAATGTCTTTAACGCAAGCATTGTTACTAAAAAAAAAGGAATATGTTGCAAGTTCGTATAATTCAATTGCGAATGTCTTTCAATACAAATCAGAATTAGACTCTGCATTATTTTATCAAAAAAAGGCCTTACACATAAGGCAACAAACGAAAGACCTTTTGGGAATTGCTGATTCGTATAATAATCTAGGAATTATTTTTGATACAAAAGGTCAGTTTGCAATTGCTCTTGATAATTATTTCAAAGCCTTATATTATTTTGAAATCAAAAATGATATAGAAAAACAAGCAATGACAAATACAAATATTGGTATTGTTTACAAAGCCCAAAATGAATATAAAAAAGCATTTTTATACTACGAAAAAGCATTTAACCTCTATTTAAAAACAACAAACACGTTTGGACAAACCGTTTCGGCTGGAAATTTGGGATCTATTTTGATCAATTTAAAACAATATAATCAATCTTTAAAGTACTCATTGCGTGCCAAAAAAGGATATGAAAAGTTAGGTTACGATCGTTTTCTTGCCTATCCGCTATCAAATATTGCTTGTGTTTTCGATTCTTTACACCAATTTCGAGCTGCTGAACTTAATTATTTGAAATCCATTCAGCTTTTTAAAAAATTTAGTAATAAATATCAGGTCGCCGAAATATCAAATTTGTATTCAAAATGTCTTTACAAGCAAAAAAAATACAACGAAAGCTTTGATGCAGCAACCACAGCATCGGTATTTGCAAAAGAATCTAATGCATCTATTTTGAGAATTCAATCCTATAAAATTTTATATGATGCGGCAATCAAGCTTGGAAATTATAAGAAAGCAGCAACCTACATAAACCAATATTGTATTGGAAAAGATAGTTTATTTACTGCTGAAAAAACCAAAACCATATTTGAACTTGAGGCAAAATACCAAACTGAAAAAAAAGAAAAACAGCTCTTAAAGGCAAAAAACAAGCTGTTTCAAAAAGAAGTGGCCTTACAGAAAGAAAAACTAGCTGTCCAAGAAAAAAACAATATGATTTTAGTAATTTCGGTTACAAGTGTTTTTCTGTTTATCTTGGGTTACGCCATTTACAGAAAAAAGCAATTAGAACAAAAAGCACTTTTGGCAACGGAGCAAATCAAACAGCGAGAAATACTCACTCAAGCCGTAATCGAAGCTGAGGAAACAGAGCGAAAACGCATTGCATCCGATTTGCACGATGGCGTTGGTCAATTGTTCAGCGCCGTAAAAATGAATTTGGGCGGACTTTTGAATCGGATGGAAATCACTAAAGACGAAGACCGCTTTTTAGCCGAAAAAACAATGGCTTTGGTGGACGAAAGTTGCAAGGAAGTGCGGGTTATCAGTCATAAAATGATGCCTAACTTCTTGTTGAAATCGGGTATTGCAGCAGATATTAAAAATTTTATTGAAAAAATTGACGAACATTCACTAAAAATTTCATTTGAAAGCCAAGGATTTATGGATCAATTAGAATTTAATGAAGAAACTGTATTGTATCGAGTTATACAAGAATTAATCAATAATGTAATCAAACACGCAAACGCAAACGAATTGCAAATTTCCTTAAACAAAACAAAGCAAAACATTCAAGTAAAAATTGTTGACAATGGCATTGGCTTCGATTATGGTAAGGCGATTGAAAAAGGAGGTTTGGGATTGAAGAATATTTTGGTTAGAATTAAATACTTGAAAGGAACAGTTCAATTTTCATCAAATTTACCGACAGGAACAGCGGTTCAAATTGATATTCCTCTAAGTTAAAATACCACATATGAGTTATTGTGAAGTGAAATTGAATTGAGTTCTTTTGTCTTGTAAATATTTACAAATTCAAAAACAAATCTATTAATTCTAAAATTTCCCAAAAATGAAAAAAGTATTAAAAATTTCGGTACTCACAATGGTGATGTTGTTTATGGTTAATTGTTCAAAGGACGACAGTACTGACAATGCTGGTGGTGGTGAAATTCCATCATCTGGTTGGAGAATTGGAACCACCAACTACACAACTGTTTTTACATTAAAAAATGGCGGACAACCCAATTCGTTAGCTTTTTTTGATGCTTTACCAAATGGCAATAACTTAAATTCTTGTATCATTTTGTTTAATAATACAACAGGAATCGCAGCGGGTACTTATAAACTAGTACTTAAGCCAGAACAATCTGATTTGCTTCCAGATGAGATAATGATTTCTGTTAATAATGGATACAGTCAAACTACGCAACAATACACTAAAGCCTATGCAACTGTAACGGGTCAAACGGTAAAAGCAACAGTAACTATTACTGGCGGTAAATCAAAAATTGTAATCCCTGAGATCAATATCTTAACTATACCGATAAATAGCAGTTCAGTTACGACCACTTTTGCGGGAACACTTGTTGAGCAATAAAATAATAATCAATTTTTGCAAAAAAGCTCAAGATTAATTTTTTAGGACGTTTTAAACCCTTTTGAACTAATAAAAATGAAAAATATACCAATCGCAATTGTTGACGACAAAAGACTTCTCAGAAACTCGTTGATCGAGCAGCTAGAATACAATCAACCGATTGAAGTGCTTTTCACTGCTGAAAATGGTATAGATTTCTTGCAACAAATGGAAAAACGTTCCAAAAATAATTATCCACTGGTCGTTTTAATGGACATCGAAATGCCAGAAATGGATGGTTTAGAAACCGTTTTGATTTCCAAAGAAATTTATCCCGACATCCAGTTTTTGATGTTAACGGCTTTTAGCGAAGATGAGAAAATTTTCGATGCCGTAAAAGCAGGTGCAAGTGGTTATTTATTGAAAGATGAGAATGTTTCTAAAATTGTGTCTTCCATTAAAGAATTACTGTACGATGGCTCGGTGCCAATGTCACCAATTGTGGCGAAAAGAACCTTGGAAATGCTAAGAATTTCTGAGAAACCAATAGTAGCTACTTCGTCTAATGAAGAGGTAATTGACTATTTATCATCAAGAGAAATGGACATTTTACAGGAAATTGTTTCGGGTTTAAACTACAAGGAAATTGCAGAAAAATTATTTATCAGCCCCCACACCGTTCGAAAACACATCTCTAACATTTACGAAAAACTGCACGTTTCTAATAAAACTGCAGCTATAAAAATTGCCCTCAAGAAAAAATGGTTTAACTAACCAGTAAAAACCCATTGTGTTTTATCGCTTTCAAAAATCTCGAACTTTTCGAGTAGAGCAACTTTTGCTTAAAATTTAAAATTATAATCGTAAAAAAAGAATTAACTAATTAATAATCAGTAAAAAATGAAAATGAAAGATAGTATAATTTGTTTGTTGTTGTTCATTACAGCAACAACTTCATTCGCACAAAACACCATTAAAGAAAGTGGAACTTATTCCTTAAAAGGAAATATCGAAACCCTAAAAGTAGCACCAGGAGGTATTTTACTAGTAGGAACATCAGACGGGATGACCGCAATTGAAGCGCATAACAATAAGCCGATTTACAACTACAACGCTATGGGTAAAATCAAACCCGAAGAACTAAGTCTAATGGATAATCTTCCGTATGTAATCCTAACAAGAGGCTACTCTAAAGTAATTCTTAATTACCTTACAGGTCAAGAGGTTTTTAGTCCTGCAAAAAGCGGTTTTGGTTCAGTTTTCAGCGTAACGCCTGATTATACAGCCCAAAAAATATATGTTTTAGGCGGCACAACCGCTGGTTACTCTTTAGGTGCTTTTGATATGAGTACAATGCAAAAAGATGCCATTGCAAGTTTTACCGACAAAAAAACAATGGGTGCCTATATTGATGTTACAAGATATTACGAGTCAGATAACAAACTGTTTGTTAGAACTGAAAAAGGAATTGTTTGTCTGGATAAAAATACTTTAAAAATCGAGTGGGCTTATGACGGACTAGATAAAGTTTTTCAATATATTAAGGTAAAAGCCGATGTCGAAAAAGGACTTTATTTTGTAACAGAAAGCAATGGAGATAAATCTTATTTGCACAAAATAGACAATACAGGAAAATTGACCACCAAAAAACCTGTTAAACTAGAAGCAAATACACAAGCTCTAACATTAACTTCGAAAGGACTTTTGGCACAAATGATGGACACAAAAAACAGTTATTTTCAGTTATACAACACACAAACGGTTGAAAATGTTTGGGAAAAACCGGTGGACATTAAGGGAAGCATTTTTGAAACAATAGAAACCGAAAATGGTTTTGTCTATGCTTCGAATAATGGATTAATAAATTCTTTGGATTTGGCAACAGGAAAAGAGCAACTCAAAAAAGAAGTTAAAACCGGAATGTGGTTCAAGACGCTTGAATTATTAGAAAACGACAACATATTTTTTATTACCAGTACCAATATGGGAATTGCCAATTTGAAAACAGGCGAATACACCAAAGAACCTGCAAAATTCAAAAAAGCAACCAACTTGATGTCGGTTTATGATGCAAAAAATGACCAATTTGTGGTAAGTTCAGGAACCGAATTGTTCTTCATCAAAAAAGATGGCAGCTCAACAAAAGTGATGGATTTGGATTTCAAAGAAGATGAAACACCATCAAAAATCGAGTTTAGAGAGAAAGGAATTTTAGTTGGAGCAAAACAAACCAATGTACTAATTTCTTATGATGGAAAATTAATTTATGAATCTTATTACAAAGCACCAGGACAAAGTTTAGCAGCTAAAATTGCAATGGGAGCTTTGGCTGTTGCTGCTGCTAGAGCAGGAAATCAATCGACTTCGATGGGATATGGCACTTTAAATGAAAATATGAGTGGAGCAAACGGAATGCTAGGCGAAATGAACAAAAAATTTAGAGCCACCAAAGAAACCAAAGACTTTTTGTATGTTCTTACAAAATTAGGAGAAGGTGTTGGACTTGTAAAACTGAAAAAAGACACAGGCGAAAAAATAGCAGAGCTTATCTTAAATGACAAAAAACCAGAATATGAAGTAGATGATTCTTATGGCGTTTTATACTTCAAAAAAGATAAAAAACAAATTGTGAGTTATGATTTGAGATAGTTTTTGGGGATTTTTTGAGTCAATGTGAGTAGCCGTTTGCGTATGCAACGGCTACTCTTTTTTATATTAGCTCAAACTAAAGTAAAACTTTTGAAAAAAATTTATCGGCTATGAGTGTGTCCAACCTAAGCAAAGCAATTACCGTTTTAATTGTACCTTTGTCGCCTAAAATCTTTGTTATTTTGTAAATTGATGAAATTCACTTATCCCAAATCCGAAAAGCTAAAAAGTAAAATCACGATAGATTTACTTTTTTCTAAAGGCAAATCCGTGTCCAAATATCCTTTGCGACTGGTTTTTGTAGAAAGTGATTATGGCATTGCTGAAGATTCCGAGCAAAAGCTAAAAATGGGCGTTTCGGTTTCCAAGAAATACTTCAAACACGCTGTGGATCGCAATTATTTCAAGCGGGTACTTCGCGAAACGTATCGATTGAACAAACACATCCTGATAGACAATCTGGACAAAAAATATGCTTTTATGTTTTTTTACCAAACCAAAGACCGATTGACTTACGAGGAAATCAATACCAAGACTATTCAACTGTTTGAAAAGTTTGTTTTACAGTTGAAAAACGAGGAATAAGATTAAATTTTTTTCATACGAATATTCATTATTTTTACGTTATGATATTCTAAATCAAATTCTTATGAAAAATATTCTTTTCCTATTAGTATTTCTTGTGTCTTTTTCTGGTTGTAAAAAAGCGGAAGAAGCTTCTGCCGAGATGGCAATTACTGCAGTAAAACTTCCCGCTAAAGAAGAATCGGCAGCAAGTTCTCTTTATAAAAATTCAGATTCTCAAGCAGCAGACCAAAAACCTGTCGAACAAAAAATCATCAAAACGGGTGATCTTAAATTCGAAACTTCTGATTTGGGAGCAACTTATACCCAAATGGCCACGGCGGTCAAAAAGCACAATGCCATTATTCAAAACGACACCGAGGGGAAACAATACGGCTCGATTTTTAGAAAAGTAATAGTTCGAGTTCCTAGCAAAAATTTCGATGCTTTTTTGAGTGATATTTCAAAAGGGGTTTCTTATTTTGATAACAAAGAAATTTCATCACAAGACGTAACCGAAGAATACATTGATATTGATGCGCGTTTAAAAGCCAAAAAAATACTCGAAGCCCGTTATCTCGAACTTTTGAAGAAAGCAAACAAAGTTTCTGAAATGCTAGAAATCGAAGCCCAACTTTCAGCCATTCGAGAAGAAATTGAAGCCAAAGAAGGACAATTACGTTATATGCAAAGTCAGATTTCGATGAGTACCATAACCATCGAATTCTACAAAACAGTGGCTAATGAAGGGGGCGCAACTATTTCGTATGGCTCTAAAATCTGGAACGCCATAACCTCCGGTTTTAATTCCATTTCAAGTTTCTTCATCGGATTCCTAAGTATTTGGCCTTTTCTGCTTATTTTAGCGGCAGCGGTTTACTATATTAGAAAACGATTTAAGAAAAAAACGACATAAAAAATGACTTATCCTTTCAAAAAAAAATATATAATTCCTATTGTCGCTTCGGCATTTTTGTTTGTAGGCGTTAGTTTCAAAGACGATTTTTTTGAAATTGCCAAGCAAATCGAAATATTTACAACGCTTTTCAAAGAACTGAATAAAAACTATGTCGATGAGACCAACCCAGGCGATTTAATGGACAAATCCATCAAAGGAATGTTGGCCAGTTTAGATCCTTACACAGTATATTTTAACGAGCAAGACGTAGTCAAATTTAAAATTAACAACACAGGAGAATACACCGGAATTGGAGCAGTGATTACTCGAAAAAACGATAAGTTAATCATCAAGGAACCCTACAAAAATTTTCCTGCTGACAAAGCGGGACTGAAAGCAGGTGACGAAGTGATTCAAATTGGTGATATTCTTTTATCTGATTTCAAAGACGATGCTTCACAGCTTTTTAGAGGGGCCAAAAACACTAAAATAGATGTCAAATACATTCGTCAAGGGAAAACTAATACCGCTCAAATCGTTTTGGACGAAGTAGAAGTCAAATCAGTGCCGTTTTTTGGAAAAATAGATGACAAAACGGGTTATATCGTTTTGGCGCGCTTCAATCAAAAAGCATCTTTTGAAACCAAACAAGCTTTAGAGCAATTAAAAAAAGAAGGAGCCGAGAGAATTGTACTGGATTTAAGAGGAAATCCTGGTGGCCTTTTGAACGAAGCGGTGAATATTTGCAATTTGTTTGTTCCTAAAAACGAAATAATTGTTACCACAAAATCGAGAATCGAGAAACACAACAATACCTATAAAACTTCCAAAGAACCGGTTGATACTGAAATTCCATTGGCTATTTTGGTTAATGGAAAAAGTGCTTCGGCATCGGAAATTGTTTCGGGAGCTTTACAGGATTTAGATCGCGCAGTGATTATCGGCAGTCGAAGTTTTGGAAAGGGATTGGTGCAAAGACCCGTAGATTTAACGTATGGAACGCAATTGAAAGTAACAATTTCGCGTTATTACACGCCTTCGGGACGATGTATTCAGGCATTGAATTATAATCAAAAAGACAAAAACGGAATCGCCACAAAAACCGATGCCAAGAATTATAACGCTTTCAAAACCCGAAAAGGAAGAACCGTTTATGATGGCGGTGGCATTCTACCTGACATCGAACTGGAAGAAACTAAACTGAGCCCCATAACCGAAGCTTTGCAAAAAAACGATGGCATTTTCAATTATGTGACTGCATATTATTACAAAAATCAGCATCTCGGAGATAAAATTCCAATGTTTTCTGATACCGATTTTCAAAGTTTTAAACAATTTTTAAAAATAGAAAAATTCTCTTTCGACACCGAAACGGAATTGGCTTTGAAAAACACATTGGCTACAGCCAAAAAAGAAAAAATTGACGATAGTATTACCGTTGAATACCAACAATTACTATTGGCACTTCAAAAAAGTGAGGAAAATTTATTGGATAAAAATAAAGCGGAAATCAAAAATTTAATCCTTGACGAAATCATAAAACGCTATCAATATCAGGAAGGGTTGTATCAATATTATTTACAAAACAATTCTGAAATAAAGAAAGCAACAAGTGTTTTGAATAATAGTTCTCAATACAAAAGTATCTTAAAAATGTGATGAAAAAAGGATTTCAAATAGTAGTTCTCCTGTGTTTTAGCTATCTCTCAGCTCAGGAAAATGCTGTTCAATCCGTATATTTTGAATTTGACAAATTCAATTTAGATAAAAATGAACTATTCCAAATTAGTAAGATTGTAAACTCCTCTGATTTTTCAAAATTTGAAGCCATTCAACTTTATGGTTATTGTGACGACAGAGGAACTATAGACTATAACGATAAATTGTCTGAAAAAAGAGTAACAACAGTTCAGAAAATTTTAATTTCTGGTGGCATTCCAATAGATAAAATTTTTATTTGTGAAGGTCGAGGAAAAGTAATGGTCGAAATAGACACTGTAAAAAATTTAAAAGAAGTACGGGACAAAAACAGAAGAGTTGATATAATTTTTATTAAAAAAAATACGTATACTTCCTTTCCAGAACACCCAAAAGTGGGCGACAATATTATTTTAAACCGAGTTAAATTTGATATGGGTTCGAGTGAACTTTCGTTCAATGCAAAAAAAGAATTAGACCGAATCGTTCTTTTATTAAAAAAACACAAGTTGCTGCGTTTCGAAATAAAAGGTCATGTTTGCTGTACTTCACATAAATATTCCGATGCGATTGATGAGGAAACCCAAGACAGAGATCTCTCAGGAAATAGAGCTAAAAATGTGTTTCTATATCTTCGTTCGAAAGGAATAAGCCCTTACAGAATGACCTATAAAGGCTATGGAAACGAATTTCCGCTAGGAAAAGATGATGCTCAGGACAGAAGGGTGGAACTTTATATAACTCAATTATAACTATTCCCTTTTCATCTCAATATGCGGAATATCGTCTTCCAAATACATTTCGCTAGTTTGGATAAATCCGTGACTTTCGTAGAATTTTTTCAAATACAATTGCGCACCAATGGTAATTTTATTTTCGCCAAAATGAGATTGGATTCCAGCTATTGCCTCATGCATCAGGTTGTGACCCCATTTTCTGTCTCGATAATGGGCATCGACCACCACTCTTCCTATCGAAGCGTTATCAAAAGAAATTCCTGGCTTGAAAAGTCTAGAATAAGCCACGATTTTACCTTCGAATTCACCCAAAAGATGCAATCCCTTTTTGTCTTTTCCGTCAAGATCAAGGTAAACGCAGTTTTGTTCGACCACAAAAATTTCGCTTCTCAATCTCAAAACAGCATAAAGCTCGTGTACCGAAAGGTCTTCGAAAGACTTTATTTTCCAATCTATTTCCATATTATTTTAAAATTACTACTGATTTAATTATAGCCTCTAATTCGTGCAATAAATCACGCTCTTCTTTTGAAGGCGAATAGCAAAATCCTTCCAAAATTAGCATTCGATTGTGTTTACGGTCTAGAACTGCATAATTGATAAATGGTCCAGACATAAAATCGTTTTTCAACTCCCACGTTCCTCTGGTTTCATAAGCTTCTCTGCCGTTTAGTTTCATTTTGAAAAGATAAGGAGCATAGCCTTCTTCGGTAATCATTGGAGTGTCTAATTCTGTCCCGCGTATATACAAATTACCTATGGAATCACGGATTTTGATGATATTTGAAATACGATTTGATGTGTTTTTAATCGAATGTATAGGAACTTCATATATCAAAAGGCTGGTATTTCCACTGATAATTTCTTTTTTCAACCAAAGAAATTTACTTTTTTGCAACGCATAAGAATAGCCGCTAGGCACTTGTAAGGAAATCTGGAATTTGTTCTTGATGATTATCGGATTCATCAAGGATTGGCTATTGATTCGTTGACTTTCGGCAATTTCAATTTCCTTAATAATTTGAATGATTTGAGGTGTGTTTTTTTCTATAATTTCAAGAATTTCACCATTGGTTTTTCCTGAAATATGAAACACGTTCTGAGGCGCAGCATATTGATTTTTCTTGATTTCGAATTGGGTTTTATTCTCTTTTTTTACCACAATAATCGTACGGCTATCAGTCATAAATCCTTCCATAAGTTTGACCGGATATTGATTTATGGTAAAAAGAGGTTCTTCTTGAGGCAAGCCAATAACGGGTGAAGCAAACTTGTTTCGAATACTTTCGCCAATTTCGCCATTCCACAATGGATCGTCAATAATTACTGATATCGTGTTGGTTTTTCCAGTTGCTTTGCGTGGCACATTTTGGTCTTGTTTTTTGCAAGAAAAAAACAAAAGCCATACCAAGCATAAAAATAAAAGGTGGTTTTTATTCATTATCATTTAATAATGCGAATCGAGAGTTGAACTTATAACTTTTTGATTATCAATTCAAAAGACCTAACAGGTTTTAAAAACCTGTTAGGTCTAACCCAAATGTAGAGAAGATTATCGTATTATCCGTTAATTTTTAGTTTCATCCCAGGTTTTAACTCTTCCCCGTTTATGTTATTCCACTTTTTAATGTCTGAAATACTTACTCCAGGATATTTTTTAGAAATGCTATACAATGAATCTCCTTTTTTGACTAAATAATCGTGGTTTTTACTTTTTGAAGTGGAAGCTAAACTTTCTTTTTTGTTGAAAGTATTTGCGACAGCCTTGTTTTCAATTTCTACTTGACTTTTGGCAACAATCAATGAATGTCCTACTGCAATGTTATTGTCATTCAAATTGTTCCATAGTTTCAAATCGTCAATAGTACTTCCAAATTTTTTGGAAATATTTCCAAGATTGTCTCCTTTTTTGACAATATATTCAACATTTTCTGTTTTTGTTGTCGAAGCGATTAGTTCCACGTCACTTGCCTCAATTTTGGCCACTTGCAAAGACATTCCCAATTGGATTGAAGCGTTTGTAAGTTTGTTCCATTCTTTAATTTCAGCTACAGAAACGTTATTCTTTTTAGCAATACTACTCAAATTATCTCCTTTTTGAACGATGTAAGTTGTAGCAACTGCAGTGGATAAAGTGTCTGTTTTAACATCTACAGAAACATTGTCCGTTTTCGGTTCTTTTTTTACCGTTTGCGCAATACTTTCGTTAGAGTATATTTTTAAACTTTTTCCACCTGTTAATTTACTGCCTTTTAAGCCATTCCATTTTTTAATATCAGAAACGGCAACGTTATATCTATCGGCAATTTCATTTAAATTATCACCGCGTTGTACTGTGTAATATTTAGTTTTTGGAAGTGTGATTCGTTGCTTTGTATTCAGTGTATCAGTCAAGACCATCGCTTTTTGAACCTGAAACGGTTTTTCACGAAAATCCAAATCACGTTGAACGTAAGCGTAAATTTTCTCTTCATTAGAAGCAAAAATCGCAATTTTATCCTTTGGAAGTCTTAAAAAATGATCCTGATCGCCATAAAGAGGGATTACATTCATTTTATAGGAAGGGTTCAAAAGTTGTAATTGTGCCACAGGAACATCGAGCAAATCGGATATTTGTTTGAACGACATTTGCTTTTTAATCATAATTGTATCCGTAGCAAAATGTTTTACCAGGGCTCTTTCGGGCTTAATTCCGTGTTCTTTATGGTATTCATAAATGTACATTGTGGCTAAAAAAGCAGGAACATATCCTTGAGTTTCTTGGGGTAGATTTTTTCTAATATTCCAATAATTTTGCTGCCCTCCAGAACGGCGAATTGCTTTTGCGACATTGCCTGGTCCAGAATTATAAGACGCCAAAACTAAGTCCCAATCGCCAAAAATTCCGTACATTTTACTCATATATTGGGCGGCGGCTTCACTCGATTTTAAGGGATCGCTGCGTTCATCAACATAAGAATCAATCTTTAAATTGTATTGTTTTCCGGTTTGATACATAAACTGCCAAAGTCCAGTTGCACCCATTCTGGAAACGGCTTTTGGGTTCAAAGCAGATTCTACAATTGCTAAATATTTTATTTCTAATGGAACATTTTCTTTGGCCAAAGCCTCTTCAAACATTGGAAAATAATATTCTGAAATAGCCATTAATCGGCCAAAAGATTTTTTTCTGTTTTTCAAAAAAGACTTAATAATATTTTCTAAACCAGGATTGTATTCGATATTGAAAGGGGATTTTGCATCCATTGCCGCCAGTCGTTGTTTCAACAATTCGGTAGGCAATTCATAATCGACTTTTTCGTCGAAATTGATGTTTTTTATATCATCTGAAAGGTCATTAAATAAATCAAGATTGGTTAATTCCTTCAACCAAAGACTGTCAACATAAGATGCGAGTTGGTCTTTTACAAAAGTTTTTTTGATGGAATCTAAATAGACGTTTTGGGTTTCTGTTTTGGTAATCGCTTTGTTTACAGCATACTTTTGTGAAAACATTTGAATTGAAAAAAACAAAAAAAGGAGTGGGGCTATATTTTTTATCTTCATATTTTATAATTAACATATTATGCAACAAACAATTATAAAACAATTGTTTGTTGCAAATTTAATATGTAGAAACTACAAATTTCACTAAATATTGTTAAAAACGCAATTATTAGTCCAAAATAGCTGCAATTCCGGGTAAAATCCTACCTTCAAGCATCTCTAGCATTGCTCCACCTCCTGTTGAAACATAACTTACTTTCTCCTCAAAGCCAAATTGTTTTACTGCTGCAACTGAATCTCCACCACCTACAAGTGAAAACGCACCGTTTGCAGTAGCTTCTGCAATAAAATTGCCTAATTCTATAGTTCCGTTGGCAAAAGTTGGCATTTCGAATACACCCAAAGGTCCATTCCAAAGAATAGTTTTTGATTCTAAAATTACTTTTTTGAAGGCTTCCAATGATTTTGGTCCAGCATCCAATCCTTGCCATCCATCTGGAATTTCACGAACATCGACAATTTTAGTGTTGGCATCATTCGAAAAAGCATCAGCGGCAACAACATCAACAGGAATGTGAATTTGAACCCCTTTTTCTTTTGCTAATCTCAAGATTTCTAGCGCTAATTCTTGTTTGTCGTCTTCACAAATAGACTCTCCAATTTTTCCACCCAAAGCTTTCACGAAAGTAAAAGTCATTCCGCCACCAATAATCATGTGGTCCACTTTATCCAAAATATTTTCGATAACTGTGATTTTCGATGATACTTTTGACCCTCCAAGGACTGCCGTTACTGGTTTTTGTGAATCTTTCAAAACTTTGTTCAAGCTTTCGATTTCTTTTGCCAATAGTAATCCGAAACATTTAGCCTCAGGAAAAAACTGTGCAATTATGGTAGTTGATGCGTGTGCTCTGTGCGCTGTCCCGAAAGCGTCGTTTACATAAATGTCTCCCAAAGAAGCTAATTCTTTTGCAAAATCAACATCGCCAGCCTCTTCTTCTTTGTAAAAACGTAGATTTTCTAACAATAAAATTTGTCCTGATTGCAAATTTGCCACCGCTTTTTCAGCCTCAGCGCCAATACAATCCGGTGCAAAATAAACAGTTTGACCTAAAATTTCCGAAGCAGTTTTTACAATATGCTCCAACGAATATTTTTTATCTACTCCTTTTGGTCTTCCCAAGTGAGACATTAAAATTACACTTCCACCATCGGCAAGAATTTTGTCGATTGTTGGTTTTGCGGCTTCAATACGAGTAGCATCGGTTACATTAAAACTTTCGTCCAAAGGAACGTTGAAATCAACACGAATTATGGCTTTTTTGTTTTTAAAATCGAAATCGTTAATAGTTTTCATTAGATATTATTTTTAGTATTATTTAATTATTTTGAAAGAAAAACAAATATATAACTTTTCAAGAACTTAAAAATAAGAATAGTGCAAAAATTAGAATAGCTAACCAACGAAAACGTTATAATTTTGATTAATTAATGATTATGTTACATTGAAGTTTTTCTGCTTACCATTTTCAAATTCTAAAACATTAAAGTTCGTATTTCGATAATAGGCATTTTATGTTATATTTGCCTTATGCAGTTTTCAGAAATTTTAGGACAAGAACACATCAAAAATCACTTGACTCGAAGTGCCGATTTGGGTAGAATTCCACATGCACAATTGTTTGTCGGACCTCAAGGATGTGGTACTTTGCCAATGGCAATCGCTTATGCACAATACATTTTGTGCAACAATCAAAACGCCGAAAACGCTGGTACGAATGAAAGTTGCAATCTTAAATTCCAAAAAATTGCACATCCCGATTTGCATTTTGTGTATCCAACGGTAAGCACTGACGACGTAAAAACCAAACCCAAAAGCATTGATTTTATTGCCGATTGGAGACAATTTTTACTTCAAAATCGGTATGGCGGTTTGTTCGATTGGTATTCCGTTTTAGGCGTTCAAAACAAACAAGGCGAAATTCGGGTAGATGATGCTCAGGAAATTTTAAAATCATTGGCTTTAAAATCCTACGAAGGCGGTTATAAAATTATGATCGTTTGGATGGCCGATAAAATGAATACTGCGGCTTCCAACAAATTGTTAAAACTGCTCGAAGAACCACCCGAAAAAACCGTTTTCATCCTGATTTCCGAAAAGGAGGAAGATATTATTCAAACGATACGTTCCCGTTGCCAAGTTTTGCATTTTAATGGATTGAGTGAACAAATTATTTCAACCACTTTGGTTTCTCGTGAAAATATTGAACCTAAACTAGCCACAAAAATCGCGCATCAAGCACAAGGAAATTACAACAAAGCCTTGCATTTGCTCAAAGACGACAACGACGAATTTCCCTTCGAACAATGGTTTGTAGTTTGGGTTCGAGCCGCTTTCCAAGCCAAAAAAAATGCCGCCGTTATTGCGGATTTGATTCAATGGAGCGAACAAATTGCCGGTTTAGGAAGAGAAACCCAAAAGAAATTCCTGCAATATTGTATCGACATTTTTCGTCAAGCATTGCTTCATAATTACGAAACTCCCAGTTTGGTTTATTTTGAACCAACAGTCGATAAATTCACCATTGATAAATTTGCTCCTTTTGTGAACGGTAACAACATTAACGAAATATTTCAAGAATTGTCCGATGCTATTTATCACATTGAACGTAACGGAAATGCTAAGCTTATTTTAACCGATTTATCCATCAAACTCACTCGTTTAATACACAAAAAATAAGTTTATGACTAACGCTGCTTCCCTATTGCTTTTGGCTTTTTTGGCCATTACTTTTATTCAATCTGGCTATGACAAACTGTTTTATTGGAAAGACAATCTCGATTGGTTGAAAGGACATTTTGCCAAGACTCAATTGAAAAATCTAGTTCCTTTGGCTTTGGGTCACATTTTGGTTTTAGAATTGATTTCGGGAGTTTTGTGTATCGTTGGTGGCATCGAATTATTGGTCAATGGCGGAAGAACTTTTGGTTTGTATGGTGCCATTTTTTCGAGCATCACTTTACTAATGTTGCTTTTTGGACAGCGATTGGCCAAAGATTATGATGGTGCCAGAACTATTGTCATCTATTTTATTCCGGCTGTTATGACGGTTTTATTGTTGAGTTAAAAAATAAGTTTACCATATAAGGCATATAAGACCATTAAAGGTAGGATTACAAACTAATTAATGCATTATTATGTAGACAAAATAAACTTGTAGTTTTGCTCAACAAAAAGTAAAATACTATTTATTTCAACAAACTTAAATGACCTTTTATGCCTTATATGGTTAAATAACAACATAAAAAAATGACTTCAAAACATCCCTCCGAATCGTTGACCGTTCTGACAGATATTGTCTTACCAAGCGAAACCAATGCTTTGCACAATCTTTTTGGCGGCGAATTATTGGCTCGAATGGATCGCGCGGCCAGTATTTCGGCAGGAAGACATTCGCGTAGAATTTCTGTAACGGTTTCGGTTAATCACGTGGCTTTTAATAAAGCCATTCCGTTGGGAAGTGTTGTCGTTATTGAGGCAAAAGTAACAAGAGCTTTCAAAACTTCGATGGAAATTTACCTCGATGTATGGATCGAAGAACGAGAATCTGGAGAAAGAATCAAATCTAACGAAGCCATTTATACTTTTGTAGCGGTTGACGAAACCGGAAAACCCGTTGAAGTGCCGCAAATTATTCCCGAAACCAAACTTGAAAAGCACCGTTATAATGACGCTTTGAGAAGAAAAGAATTGAGCTTGGTATTGGCTGGAAAATTGAATCCTCACGATGCAACGGAATTGAAGGCGTTGTTTGTGTGAAACTTACCAAAATAAACAATGGAAGAAAAAGAATTTATTTTCAAAAGAAGCTTTACCGATGGAAAACAAAGACGATTAATATTTAATGCAGAAAACTTCAAATTTGAAGATAAAGATTTTGGCAATTATTTATTTACCATTTTTGATAAAGAAGAAATAACTGACTATCGTTTTGGTATTCGTTGGATTCGCTTTGAATTTACTTATGGAAGAGAATATCAAATATTTGTTCGAAACAAAGAAAACAAAATTATAAAAATTAGTTTCAAATCCTATTTTGGTAGAAAAAAGAATATTCTTCACAAGCTTTACAATGACATTCTAACTGAATTATGGGATTATTATTTCGAGGATATTATTAATAATTTCATCGATAAACACAATAACAGTCAAGAATTTTCAATTGGAGATGTTTTGTTTACAAAAGACAATATTGAACTAAATATTAGCGGTATTTTTAATCAAAAAAAAGTTGTTATACCTTGGGATAAGATTAGAACAAGAGCTTATAATTCTTATTTTTCAATTTATTCCATTGACAATCCTTCAGATATAAATAGAGGTTACAGTTATAAAGAAGATTGGAATACAAATGTTTTATATAGTGTTATAAGAACATTATTAAAACAAAAGAAAATAGAAACTTACGAATAACAACTATTGAATCCTATTTGATGGATTTTTGAAAAATCATCATTAAAATTAAGCCAAAAAATTTCCCCTTGCTACTTCCAAAAAAAGAAGTATTTTTACAAAAAGATAAGCACAAAAAATAAATGAAAGAAAAGGTAAAAGAGATGAGTTCAGAAAAAGAAGCCAAATTAAAAGCACTACAGCTTACACTTGACAAGCTGGATAAAACCTACGGAAAAGGCACCGTAATGAAAATGGGCGA
>JAYVIK010000262.1:0-23543 GCA_043770265.1 Flavobacterium sp.
TTTTAGCAGTCAAAATGCGATAGTAAGTTTGATGGAACAACCAGATTGGGAACAATTGCAATCTAAAACCGTTTTTTGTGTAGGTTTAAAATCCAAAGAATTATTAGAAAAAAATGGCTTTACGGTTGCCGTTTATATGGATTATGCATCGGAATTGGCTGAAATTATTACGTTGATTTACAACAAAGAAAGCTTTACGTTCTTTAGTGGCAACTTACGCAAAGAAACCTTGCCGCAAGCACTTAAAGCAGCTGCTGTAAAGTTCAATGAAATCGAAACCTATCAAACTACGCTGACACCTTTTAAAATTTCGGCGGCAGAAAAATTTGATGGCATCTTGTTTTTCAGCCCTTCGGCGGTAGAAAGCTATTTGAAAGACAACAAAATAAAAAACGAAATTTGCTTTTGTATTGGCGAAACCACCGCTGAAGCACTAACAGGCATTACAAAAAACCTTGTTTTACCAGAAATTCCTTCAACAGAACTTTTGATAGAAGAAGTAATCCAACAATTCAATCTTGATATTAATTAGACATTAAAAATGCTTTGCGCCTTTGCGTCTTAGCGGTAAAAAAAGAAAAATGATAAAGAACGATTTATTTTTAAAAGCATTAAGAGGAGAAACTGTAGAACGTCCACCCGTTTGGATGATGCGTCAAGCCGGACGATATTTACCAGAATTCATCGCTTTGCGAGACAAATACGATTTTTTCACCCGTTGCGAAACGCCAGAGTTAGCTGCAGAAATCACCGTGCAACCCATTCGTAGAATTGCGCCAGATGCCGCGATTTTGTTTTCGGATATTTTGGTAGTGCCAAGAGCGATGGGAATTCACGTAGAATTAAAAGACAATTTGGGTCCAATTATCCCCAATCCAATTCGTACGATGGAACAAGTAAACCAGGTTTATGTACCAGATGTAAACGAAACCTTAGGCTATGTTTTTGATGCCATAAAATTGACCAAAGAAATGCTAAACGATGAAGTACCCTTAATTGGTTTCGCTGGTTCACCTTGGACAATTTTCTGTTATGCTGTGGAAGGAAAAGGTTCGAAAAGTTTTGATACTGCCAAAGGCTTTTGTTTCTCCAACCCAATAGCAGCTCATACATTATTGCAAAAAATCACCGATACAACCATTTTATATTTAAAGGAAAAAGTTAAAGCCGGTTGCAACGCCATTCAGATTTTCGATTCTTGGGGCGGAATGCTTTCACCTGTAGATTATCAGGAATTCTCTTGGAAATACATCAACCAAATCATCAATGCTTTGGCCGATGAAACGCAAGTAATTGTTTTCGGAAAAGGCTGTTGGTTTGCACTTGGCGAAATGGGGAAAAGTAGAGCTTCGGCCTTGGGTGTAGATTGGACTTGTACGCCAAGAAATGCACGATATTTGTCTGGTGGAAACATCACTTTGCAAGGAAATTTCGACCCGTCAAGATTGCTTTCGCCAATTCCTGTAATCAAAAAAATGGTTCACGAAATGATTGACGAATTCGGAAAAGACAAATACATTGCCAATTTAGGACACGGAATTTTACCAAATATTCCTGTAGATCACGCGAAAGCCTTTGTGGATGCGGTGAAGGAGTATAGAAGTAAATCTTAGCCTACCCATAGGGAAGAAAAAAACACACATTTTCAATAAAAATGAAAAAAGCACATTATATTTTATTTGTGTTACTAGGACTTATTCCTGCAAGCTTATTGTTGTTTATGATTTTGGTTTCAGGAATTTTTGGTTTTGCCTTATCCGGAAAAATCTTTTACGTCATTGAAATGTTGTTAGGTATTAGTGGTTATTTAGGATTTCTATCGCTCTTGCGCGGACTAAAAGAGCAATACTACAAATTAAATTTAATATTACTCGGATTAGGACTCTTTGGTTTTAATATGTTTCTTTTTTTTGACGAAGAAATGGCAGGTGTTTGGAAAAGAACGCTCTCTGGTGAAAGAAATGTAGATGGATGGTTTATAGCATTTTTGTTACCAAATATTGTTAGTCTAATTTTTGTTACATTAATTTCGATAAAAATGCATAACAATAAAAATGAAAAATAAATTTTACCAATACATACAAAACCTTCAAGACCAAATCTGCAACGGATTAGAAAATGATTTTGGTGATATAAGTGATAAATATTAAAATTATGACCAAAGAAACCGCCATAAAACTATTCGAACAGAAACAAATTCGTTCTATTTGGAGCGATGATGAGGAAAAATGGTATTTTTCTATTGTTGATGTATTACAAGTTTTGATTGAAAATGATCGACCAAGAAAATATTGGAGTGATTTAAAATCTAAATTAATAAGAGAAGGAAGTGAAGTGTCCGAAAAAATCGGACAGTTGAAACTACTTGCTGATGATGGAAAAATGCGATTGACAGATGTTGCCGATACCGAACAACTGTTTCGATTAATACAATCGGTACCATCTAAAAAAGCAGAACCTTTCAAACTGTGGTTGGCTCAAGTGGGACGGGAACGAATTGACGAAATTGAAGATCCTGAACTTGGTTTTGACAGACTTATGGAGACGTATCTCAAAAAAGGGTATTCCAAAGAATGGGTAAACCAACGTTTAAAAAGTATTGAAGTACGAAAAGATCTTACCGATGAATGGGACAAACGAGGAGTTAAAAAAGGACAGGAATATGCTATTCTTACAGATGAAATTACCAAAGCTTGGAGCGGTTTGTCGGTCAAACAATATAAAAATCATAAAGGATTAAAAAAGGAAAATTTGCGGGACAATATGAGTAACCTTGAATTGGTACTCAATATGTTGGCAGAAGCTACTACAACAGAAATTAGCAAGGAAAAGAAACCTAAAAACTTTGTAGAAAACAAAAAAATTGCCAAACAAGGCGGTACAATTGCAGGAAATACTCGCAAGCAAATTGAACAAAAGACAGGAAAAAAAGTAGTCAATACCTTGAATGCTGCTGATTATTTGGAAAAGAATAAGGAATTAGAATAATGAAAAATAAATTCTACCAATACATACAAAACCTTCAAGACCAAATCTGTATAGGATTGGAAGATGTTGATGGCACAACCAAATTCCGTGAGGATATCTGGGAACGACCAGAAGGTGGAGGCGGACGAACACGCGTCATTGAAAACGGAGCGGTTTTTGAAAAAGGCGGCGTCAATATTTCGGCAGTGCACGGAAAATTACCAGATAGTATGCAAAAACTATTCAACGTGGGCGAAGCCGATTTTTTTGCCTGTGGATTGAGCTTGGTTTTGCATCCAAAAAGTCCAATGGTGCCAACAGTTCACGCCAATTGGCGCTATTTTGAAATGTATGATGATAACGGAAAAGTGATTCAACAATGGTTTGGCGGCGGACAGGATTTAACGCCTTATTATTTGTTTGAAGAAGATGCAAAACACTTTCATCAAACCTGTAAAACCGCGTGCGACAAACATAATCTAGACTTTTATCCAAAATATAAAAAACAATGTGATGCTTATTTTTGGAATGCTCACAGGAATGAAGCCAGAGGAATTGGCGGTTTGTTTTTCGATTATTGCAAAGCAACCGATGACATGTCAATGGAAAATTGGTTTAACTTTGTAACCGAAGTAGGCAATAGTTTTCTGGAGGCTTATGTTCCAATTGTGGAGAAAAGAAAAAATATACTATATTCGGAAGCCAATAGAACTTGGCAAGAAATCCGTCGTGGTCGTTATGTCGAGTTCAATTTAGTTCACGACAAAGGCACTTTATTTGGCTTAAAAACCAACGGTCGAATAGAAAGTATTTTGATGAGTTTGCCGCCCCACGTTCAGTGGGTTTATGATCATCATCCTGAAAAAGGAAGTGAAGAAGAGAAATTATTGAAAGTATTACAACAACCCAGAAATTGGATTTAGGGTTCAAAAAATCTAAAATCTAAAATCTAAAATCTAAAATCTAAAATCTAAAATTAATATGTTCCCATTACAAAGAGGCAGAAGATTAAGAACCAACGAATCCATTCGTTCTTTAGTTCGTGAAACCACATTAAGTCCAAGTGATTTTATGTTCCCAATGTTCATTGCCGAAGGCGAAAATTTCAAAGTCGAAATCTCATCAATGCCTGGAATCTACCGTCGTTCGATTGATTTAACCGTCGAAGAAGTCAAAGAATTGTTCGCTTTAGGTATTCGAGCGGTAAACATTTATGTGAAAGTTGATGAAAGTTTAAAAGACAATACAGGAAAAGAAGCTTGGAATCCAAATGGATTGATGCAACAAGCCATTCGCGCTATCAAAGAGGCTTGTCCCGAAATGATTGTAATGCCCGATGTGGCTTTAGACCCCTATTCTATTTATGGTCACGACGGAATTATTGCCAATGGCGACGTCGAAAATGATTCTACTGTTGCCGCTTTGGTAAAAATGGCGGTTTCTCACGCTGAGGCTGGTGCCGATTTTGTTGCACCAAGCGATATGATGGACGGTCGTGTTTTGCGTTTGCGAGAAGGGTTGGATGCCGCAGGATTTCACAATGTGGGAATTATGAGTTATTCGGCCAAATATGCTTCGGCATTTTACGGGCCTTTCCGCGATGCTTTGGACAGTGCTCCACGCGAAGCCGATGTAGAAGTTCCAAAAGACAAAAAAACCTATCAAATGGACTATGCCAACCGCATCGAAGCTATCAAAGAAGCTTTATCTGATGTAGAAGAAGGCGCCGATATGGTAATGGTAAAACCCGGAATTGCCTATCTTGACATCGTTCGAGAAGTAAAAAATGCTGTGAATGTTCCCGTAACCGTTTTCCACGTTTCGGGCGAATATGCAATGATCAAAGCCGCTGCCGAAAGGGGTTGGTTGGATCACGATAAAATAATGATGGAACAATTAATGTGTATAAAAAGAGCCGGAGCGAGTTTGATTTCTACTTATTTCGCTAAAGAAGCTGCAATAATTTTAAATAAATAAACCATGAAAAAAACAGTATTACCAATTGTATTATCAGGAATGCTACTTTTAGTGTCTTGTAAAAAAGACGGTTCAGATGAATCTTTTGGCAAACCAGAAACATCCACAACTGAACAAACCACTGAAATTACTCCCGAAGCTACTTCCGAAGTTCAAAATCCAGAAGATTTAGGGAAGGAAATTTTTAATGGTAAAGGCGCTTGTATTGCTTGCCACAAGACTGATGTAAAACTCGTTGGACCAAGCCTGCAATACATTGCCAAAATATATAAAGAAAAAAATGGCGATATGGTAACCTTTCTTAAAGGAGAAGGCGAACCAATTGTTGATCCAACACAATATGCGGTGATGAAGGCTAATTTTGCTATAACAAAAACATTTTCTGATGAAGAATTAAAAGCATTAGAAGCTTATGTTTATTCAACTTTAAAATAATTATCCGATTTAGTTGAAGCATTAGAAGCTTTTTCCTGCTGTACACTATATCTTTTGGGGCGAACACCGCCCCAAAAGGATGCCGTTCCCATCAGGGCTAGAAACACAAAACCATTTGAATAATCGAATGGTTTTGTGTTTTCAACAAATCTTTCTTCGCAAACTTTGTGCTTTCTTTTCAAACTTTGTTGTTAATTTTTTTACTTTTATAAAATGGAAACCACCTATATCAAAACACTTTTAGGAATCACCAAAATAATAGGGGATGAAAACGGTATATCAGTAATTTCCGTATCCGATGAAGGGCAAGTTTCCATTAAAATTCCAGCTTTTTTACAAGAAGCAGTTTGCCAACTCAATGACTATTTTGAAGGGAAAAGAAGCGATTTCACCTTCAAATTAAATCCATCAGGAACCGAATTTCAACAAAAAGTTTGGGCAGCCTTACTCGAAATTCCTTTCGGAAAAACAATGTCTTATTTAGAACTATCCAAGAAATTAGGCGATGTCAAAGCCATTCGTGCTGTGGCTTCGGCCAATGGAAAAAATCCATTATGGATTGTAATTCCATGTCACAGAGTCATTGGAACTGATGGTTCGCTCACGGGTTATGCTGGAGGATTGTGGCGTAAAAAATGGTTACTGGAACACGAAAATCCTAGTAATCAACAAAGTTTGTTCTAAAAACTGAAACAGATTTCACGGATTTTCACAAATTATTTTTTCATAAATTAAAATTGACTACTTTTAAACTTATTATTACACATTTGTAGAAGTTAAATCTGTGCAAATCTGTGCAATCTGTGTTTAAAAATGATAGAAAAAATCAACCTCAACAACATTTTGTTTCTCGACATCGAAACTGTTCCAGAAGTAGCCGATTTCAATTCTTTGGATGATGAAATGAAAGCACTTTGGGAACACAAAACCCAATACCAACGCAAAGAAGAATACACACCCGAGGATTTTTATGAACGAGCCGGAATTTGGGCCGAGTTTGGGAAAATTGTTTGTATTTCTGTAGGTTACTTTACCATCAAAGGCGATATTCGAAATTTTAGAGTGACTTCATTTTTTGGAGAAGAAAAGAAAATTCTGCACGATTTTATCAATCTTTTGAATAATCATTTCAACCAACCGCAACACGTTTTGTGCGGTCATAATGCCAAGGAATTCGATATTCCGTTTATTGCACGCAGAATGATTATTAATAATATTGCCATTCCCAACAAACTGAATTTATTTGGTAAAAAACCTTGGGAAATTCCCCATTTGGATACTTTGGAATTATGGAAATTTGGCGATTACAAGCATTTTACTTCCTTGAAATTAATGTGTAAAGTGCTCGGAATCCCTTCTCCAAAAGGTGATATCGATGGCAGTCAAGTGGGTCACGTTTATTATGTAGAAAAAGACATTGACAGAATTGTAACCTATTGCGAAAAAGACACTATTGCCGTAGCACAAATTTTCTTGCGTTTGCGACGAGAAGAATTGTTGATTGAGGAAGAGATTATTCACGTGTAAAAAGATCAATTTCAAAACGCAATTTCAAAACTCAATTAATAATGCTAGAATCAAATCCTTTTAACGAGAAAATATTTAATTTAGACGACAGATTAATTCGTTTTGCGGGAGAATGTATTTTCTTTACACGAAAATTGGAAAAAAGCTATGAAAACGAATATTATAAGAATCAGCTTATCCGTTCATCTGGCAGTTCATCTTTAAACTATGGTGAATCACAAGAAACAGTGACCGATAAAGATTTAATTTTCAAGCTAGCATTAGTTGTTAAAGAGCTAAAAGAATCTAGGAATTCTTTAAAAATATTAGATTATATAAATGAAGGTAGTCAAGATTTTAGAGCTCTTCTTTTAATTGAAGTTGAAGAATTAATAGCAATTGCATCTAAAATGATAATTAATAAAAAATAATTAGTAATTCAAACTTCAAATTTTTGAACTTGATTTTTGAATTTGATTTTCGAACTTGATTTTTGAACTTGATTTTTGAACTTGTAAACATAAATAAATATGGTATTGAGTAGATTTTGGTTGGTGATTTTCATTTCTTCAATTGCTTTTGTGATTTTAAGTTTGTTTTCTGGTAACAGTTACACGATTGACAATGTTTTGAACGGGAAAAAAGACGATCCTATTTTAATTTCTGAAAAATATATCGATCAGATTCCTGTTTTTATAAAAGACAGCATCAATAAATCGGATGAAAAAACCTTTATCATCAATCGAGATACACTAAATGCCGATACCACTTATGTTTATAAAAATAAAGTAGTGAAAATTTTTAGTGGTGTTCAAAAATCGGATGGTTTATTGCCTACTTGCAAAAGTACTTTAATCGATTTGATTCTGCCACTTATGGCCTATTTGGCTTTTTTCTGTGGATTAATGGAGCTTTTAATCATTTCTGGAGTATCTGAGAAACTGGCTAAAGTCTTGAGTCCAGTTTTTGTAAAAGTGTTTCCAAGCATTCCCAAAAACCACCCCTCGATTTCCTATATGACCTTAAACTTTGCCGCCAATTTCTTGGGATTGGATTCTGCCGCTACGCCTTTTGGACTAAAAGCGATGGAAAGTTTGCAAGAAATAAATCCTGAAAAAGACAAAGCCAGCGATGCCCAAATTATGTTTATGTGTTTGCACGCTTCGGGACTTACTTTAATAGCCACTTCCATCATTGGTTATCGTGCTGCTGCTGGCGCAAGTAATCCTGCCGATGTCATGTTGCCTTGTATTATCACTTCTTTTATAGGTACAATTGCCGCTTTTCTGATTGTTGGAATCAAACAAAAAATTAATTTCAAAAGTGCTTCTTTAGTTATTGGGTTGATGGTATTGATTGCAGCCATCATTGGTTTGTTGATGTATGTCAACCATTTGGATTTAATTGGCAAAAACTATTTTACCTCTAATCTTTCCGCTTTGATATTGGTGGGAATTATCGTTTTTACTTTGATCTTTTCGTTTATCAAAGAGAAAAAATTCACAGAAGCCAACACGACTGTTTATGAAACCTTTGTAGTTGGAGCGAATAATGGTATAAAAACAGGGGTAACTATTTTTCCTTATGTTTTAGGGATGTTAGTAGCGATTTCTTTATTTAGAAACAGTGGTTTGTTTGAAATTATTAGCAATTGGATTGCTTTTGCTTTTTCGAATATGGGAGTAAGTAAAGAAATTACCGATGCCTTGCCAGTGGCATTGCTAAGACCTTTTAGTTCTGCAGGATCAAGAGGTTTTTTGATAGATTCTATGAATACATTTGGTGCTGATTCTATGACAGGAAGATTGAGTAGTATTTTTCAATGCAGCGCAGAAAGTACTTTTTATGTCATTGCGGTTTACTTTGGTTCCGTTAATATAAAAAACACCCGATATGCATTGGGAACTATGCTTATCGTTGATGTGATTTGTGTAATCACAGCTATTTTTGTGGCGAGCTGGTTTTTTTAGATCATATATCAACAGGTCTAAAGTTCAGCCTTACAAAATGTATCGAGCCGATGGCTCTGTAAAATGTAAAAGTTCCGTAGGAACGAATCATATTGTAGCAACTAACTGGACTTAAGTCCAGCCTTACAAAATGTATCGAGTCGATGGCTCTGTAAAATGTAAAAGTTCCGTAGGAACGAATCATATTGTAGCAACGGATTTTAATCCGTTGATGATTAGAAATAATGAGAAACAGAGTTCCGTAGGAACGGAACATTTTTTTGTAACGGATTCAAAAATAAAAAATTACGTTATGGCAAACACCTATCATCAAGTTTATATTCAGGTTGTTTTTGCGGTAAAATACCGTGAAGCTGTTATTGCTAATGAATGGAAATCTATAGTATTTGGTGTAATTGGTAATTTAATAAACGAAACAGGTTGTAAAACCATTATTGTAAATGGAGTTGAAGATCACGTTCATTGTTTTTTAGGTTTAAAACCTACGGTTTCCATCTCGGATTTAATGAAAACTGTAAAAGCAAAATCATCCAAATATATTAATGACCATAATTTGACAAAATCAAGATTTGAATGGCAGGAAGGTTATGGTGCGTTTTCATATAGTCATTCTCAAATTGATGCCGTTTATAAATATATTGCTAATCAAGAAAACCACCATAAGAAACAGACTTTCAAGGAAGAGTACTTAGCGTTTTTAGATAAGTTTGAAGTGCCGTTTGATGAAAGATATATTTTTGAAGATTTGATATGAGCCGAGCCTAGGGCTCTTTGTTGATTGTGATGTTTCGTCGTAAGTGGACTGAAGTCCAGCCTTACAAAATTAGTCGAGCCGCTGGCTCTATAAAATTTAATAGTTCCGTAGGAACGATTCATATTGTAGCAACGGATTTCAATCCGTTGGCGCAGGAATGATTCATATTGTAGTAATGATTTTAATACATTGCATACATATTTGACCTGTTTTTAAATTAATGGACAATAATTAAAACTAATCCATTCCCTTTAATTTATAACAATTCTAAACCATATCTTGACATAAATCATAATGATTTCCTTCTACAATTCTTATATTTGGCGTTCATAAAAAAACTCATAATATGGACTTTATATACCAGGATCCTTATCCAATTTTAAAAGACGATACCCAATACCGCAAAATCACTTCGGATTTTGTAAAAACCGAAAAACTAGGCGAAAGAGAAATCTTGACTGTTGACCCAAAAGGCTTAGAGTTATTGGCTCAAGAAGCTTTGAAAGATGTTTCCTTTATGTTGCGAACAGCACATTTAGCTAAGTTAAAAGCCATTCTTGACGATCCAGAAGCAACAGACAATGATCGTTTTGTGGCTTACAATTTATTGCAAAACGCTGTTGTAGCAGTCGATGGCGAATTACCTTCTTGCCAAGACACAGGAACAGCAATTGTAATGGCCAAAAAGGGAGAAAATGTATACACAGGAGTTGACGATGCCGAATGGTTATCCAAAGGGATTTTTAACACTTACCAAGAACGTAATCTACGTTATTCCCAGATTGTGCCGATTAGTATGTTCGAAGAAAAAAATTCTGGTTCGAATCTTCCGGCGCAGATTGACATTTATGCCAAAAAAGGAGCTACTTATGAGTTCTTATTTCTGGCAAAAGGAGGCGGTTCTGCTAATAAAACTTTCTTATACCAACAAACGAAATCTTTATTGAATGAAAAATCATTGGATGCTTTTGTTCATGCCAAAATTAAGGATTTAGGGACTTCGGCTTGTCCTCCTTATCATTTGGCTTTAGTGATTGGAGGAACTTCGGCAGAAGCGAATTTGGCCACTGTGAAAAAAGCCTCAGCTGGTTATTTCGATAATCTTCCTACTTCAGGAAACATGTCAGGTCAGGCTTTTCGTGATTTAGAATGGGAAAAAAGAGTACAGTTAATTTGCCAACAAAGTGCTATTGGAGCACAGTTTGGCGGTAAATATTTCACCCACGATGTTCGTGTCATTCGTTTGCCACGCCACGCTGCCTCTTGTCCGGTTGGATTGGGAGTTTCCTGTTCAGCCGATAGAAATATTAAAGGGAAAATTACCAAAGAAGGTATTTTTGTAGAACAATTGGAAGTGAATCCAAAACAATTTTTGCCAGAAACAGCGCCACATTTGGAACCAGCTGTCGAAATTGATTTGAACCAACCAATGGCCGATATTCTAAAAAAATTATCGCAATATCCAATAAAAACGCGTTTGAAACTCAACGGAACTTTGATTGTAGCCCGAGATATTGCCCACGCCAAAATCAAAGAATTATTGGATGCGGGTAAACCAATGCCGGAATACTTCAAAAACCACCCAATTTATTACGCAGGACCAGCAAAAACACCAGAAGGAATGGCTTCTGGAAGTTTTGGACCAACTACTGCCGGAAGAATGGACGTTTATGTAGATGAGTTTCAAAAAAATGGCGGAAGTATGGTAATGCTTGCCAAAGGAAATAGATACAAAGAAGTAAAAGAAGCTTGTCAGAAATACGGCGGATTCTATTTGGGTTCTATTGGTGGGCCTGCCGCTATTTTGGCAAAAGAAAATATCCTTTCAGTCGAGATTGTTGATTTTGAAGAATTAGGAATGGAAGCCGTTCGAAAAATTACGATTAAAGATTTCCCAGCGTTCATTATTACTGATGATAAGGGGAACGATTTCTTCGAGAATTTGTAGATTTTGATTAAATAAATTCATCAATACTTTCTATTTTTCTATAATTATATACTTTTGTAACTAAATACTATTAAGCCAATTCAATTATTTAACAACTAAATTTTAACACATGAAGAAAATATTAATTACAATGATTATTGCTTTCGTATCGATCACATTTTGTCAAGCTCAAAAAATTGAAATCGAAAAAGTAGGTGGTGGTCACAAATTTACCCAAAACGGACAAGTACTGACTATAGATAATCTGTCTCGAAAAGTGGCATCTAATGAAGAATCATTACGATTGATAAATAATGCAAAAACATCTGGTACATTCGCCACTATTTTAGGATATGCAGGCGGTGGACTTATTGGTTGGCCATTGGGAACTGCCATTGGCGGTGGAAAAGCAAACTGGGGTATTGCAGGTATTGGCGCAGGCCTTCTTGCGATTGCCTTTCCAGTTGCAGCAGGTGCTGACAAAAAAACTAAACAGGCTGTAGAATTATATAATGCTTCTCTAAATCCTACTTCTTATTTTCACTCCAAACCGGAATTAAATGTTGTTGCTAACGCTAACGGAATTGGACTTTCGATGAGTTTTTAAATTACCAATTAAAAAATTAATCAATCGGCTTTTTGATTCGAAAACCTAATCAATTAAAATGATTTCTTTGAGAATTTTTAGGACTTAACCACATAGTAAACAAAGGTTTAGGCTAAGTTCACAAAGCTATTTACAACAGAATTGCAGATTTTATAATTTGTTATTCTGTTTTTTATAATTTAATTAATCACTTTTCAGGGTATTGATTAATGTATATTTTTTGTGTATTATTTTTTCATAACTAGAGATTTCAAGCTACTTTATAAATGAATTTATTATAAAAGTCATTGCAAATTTTTCCATTTTAAAACAGGTAAATTTATTCTTAAATTAACGAGATGTTTCTCTGATTGTTGAGGGAGTGGTTTTTTTAGCATACAATTATAAGAGTAATAGATTGAAAAGCATTTCCAGCTAAATCCAATTTCGGGTCTGTAATACCAGTATTTTAATCCTGTTTCTTTACTTTTTTGAAATCCAAATTTTGTAAAGTTAAGAAGTACTGGCGCAGAATATTCTAATAAACTAATAGACAAATCATAATCCCTAGTGTTTGTGTTTATTAAATAAGTTGCATTAAAGAATCCAAATTTAAATGATGGAAAAAATGGTAATTGTTGTTTAGTTGATTCTTCATTACTTTTTTGTCGTTTCCATCTTTCGCTATTAATATTTAACAAAGAAACACTTCCACCCAACCAGTTATCTTTTCCTTTCATCAAATTGACTCCTAAATTAATTGATAAAAACTCTTCTTGAAATCCTTTTAATTTAAGTTCATTTAAATCACTTTTATATAGTAATGTAGTGTCTTTTATGCCTTTTAAAAATAGCAATCGATCCGCTTGATAGCACAATTTGCAACCATCATTAGACTCAATTGCTTTTTTATAGTTTTCTAAAATTTCACGTACTACTTCACTTTCTTTTCCTTCAGTTTTGATTCTTTTTCTGTTTAATTTATATAAAAGACATGCTTTTCTCGAATAAGCTGATGAATAAACTTGCTTGTCAGTTATTGCATTAGAATTTATAAAATTATCTAGAGAATCGATATTTTTATTTTTCAATGAGAATTTAAATGCCTTTTCTAGCATTGCTTCTTGTTTTGAATAGTCAGTAATTGTTTTTTGAGCCATCAAAAAATTACAAAACAACATTAAATAGAAAATAGGGGATAATATTTTTTTCATAAAGAAACTTTTCCAAGTATTATAAAATATAAACGTTCCAAATATAAAACAAAAACCCTTTCCTATTAATTTAGTGTCAAAAAATAATTATATCCAACGAGTTAGAAATAATTAATTTCAATTTTTATTCTATAACGATTCTTTGTAGCAAAATACGGAAGCTTATTTTAATCAATAACCATTTCTGGAATTTCTCCTTCGATAATCAAAGTGGCTTCGGTGGATGCGATGATGTGTTCAACAGAAACGCCTGGTGCGCGTTCTAAAAGTTTAAAACCTTTTGGTGTTACTTCCATAACGGCTAACTCGGTTACAACCTTTTTTACACAACCAACGCCTGTTAAGGGTAAAGTACATTTTTTGAGAATTTTGCTTTCTCCCGCTTTGTTCACGTGCATCATCGCCACGATAATATTCTCTGCAGAAGCGACTAAATCCATAGCGCCGCCCATTCCTTTTACCATTTTTCCGGGGATTTTCCAGTTGGCAATATCGCCGTTTTCAGCAACTTCCATCGCGCCCAGAATGGTCAAATCGACGTGTTGCCCGCGAATCATTCCGAAACTCATTGCCGAGTCAAAGAAAGAAGCGCCTTCTAAAGTCGTGATGGTTTGTTTTCCAGCGTTGATTAAATCAGCGTCTTCCTCGCCTTCAAAAGGGAAAGGCCCCATTCCGAGAACACCGTTTTCACTTTGAAATTCGACGTCAATTCCTTTTGGGATGTAATTGGCTACCAGAGTTGGAATGCCAATACCGAGGTTGACAAAGTATTTGTCTTTGACTTCTTGGGCTATTCGCTTGGCGATGTCTTCTTTTGTTAGCATAATTTTGTTTTTTGAATCCTATAAGGAATATAAGGTCATTTAAGTTTTGGTTGAAAAAGATAAACCATACTTTTTATTTTAACATAGTTCCAAAGCATTACCCGTTAGCAAGCATTATTTTATTCGTTTCATTATAATTTCTGTGATTGGAAGACAGTCCGTATCTAAGCTATCTTTTTGGATATATTTGATTTTTACTTTACTCAAATCGGTAGCTAATCTAATTCCAACAAGATATTCTTTTTCTTCTTTAAAATACTCATCCACAAAATACCCGCCATCTTCATCTTCATCCATTTCACCATCTCCATTCCAATTTTTGTTTTTTGCAATTCCCCAATATTCTGTATCACAAGGAAGTGTTTCTGTGACAAGATGGAATTTAATAGTTTTTTTATCAACTATATTTATTCCGAGTAGTTGATTTTCTTCATCTTGTAAATATTGAAAAACTAATGAATAATCTTTTTGAGAAAACTTCGAAGGAATATTTTCCTCAGTATTTTTATTAGTTTGAGTTTTTGCTTCAACAATTTTGACACTTTTTGGGGCATCATTATTTTTACAACTAGTAAAACCAATTATTAGAATTAAAAATATTTTCTTGTATTTTTTCATATGTGATATAATGTTTGACAGCTATTCTCCTTTTCGAACTGATCACTAAAAAACTTAACACTGACCACTATTTTTCCCTCACAGTTCTCTTCTCAATCCTTTTTTCATATTTTTCCCCTTGAAAAATGCGTTGCACGAAGATTCCGGGAGTGTGAATTTGGTTTGGGTCGAGAGTTCCGGCTTCTACCAATTCTTCGACTTCGGCGATGGTGATTTTCGCTGCACCAGCCATAGAGGGATTGAAATTTCGGGCTGTTCCTTTGAAGATGAGGTTTCCTGCTGTGTCGCCTTTCCAAGCTTTTACGATGGCAAAATCGGCTTTGAAAGCGAGTTCCATTACGTGCATTTTTCCGTTGAATTCTCGGGTTTCTTTGCCAATAGCCACTTCCGTACCGAAACCTGCTGGTGTGAAAAAAGCGGGAATTCCGGTTTGGGCTGCACGACAACGTTCGGCTAAAGTTCCTTGCGGAATGAGTTCTACCTCGAGTTCGCCGGTGAGCATTTGGCGTTCGAATTCAGCATTTTCTCCTACGTAGGAAGAAATCATTTTTTTGATTTGGTGTTTTTGCAAAAGCAATCCTAGACCAAAATCATCGACTCCAGCATTGTTGGAAATACAAGTCAGATTGTTGGTTTCTTTTTTGACGAGTTCAGCAATAGAATTTTCAGGAATGCCACACAATCCGAAACCACCCAGCATTAGGGTCATTCCGTTTTCGATTCCTTGGAGTGCTTCTTGTACGTTGTTTACTTTTTTATTGATCATAACTATAAAATGATTTTTTAAACCATTAAAATTAAGTTGTCAAAGTAATGTGGTTTCAGGATTGGTTATTTTGAAACAAATGTCCTAGCCCTGATGGGAACGGCATCCTTTTGTGGCGGTGTTCGCCACAAAAGATATAGTGTACAGCAGGAAATAGCTCCTTATTAAACAAGTCAAAAACCAGTGAGATTGCTTCGTTCCTCGCAATGACTATTACAACCCAAATTCCTCGGTTTCTTGTTCTACTGCAGTGGTGTCTTTTACAACAGCACGTCTAGAGTAACAATCTACTCTTATAGAAAGATTGGCTGGTCTGTCGAATTCTGATTTAGAAACTTTTAGGGTTTCGTCTTCGTAGCACTTTTTCATAAAATAGCCCCAAACTGGTAAAGCAGCAGTTGCTCCTTGACCGTAAGTTAAGCTTTTGAAACGTGCTGAACGGTCTTCGCAACCGACCCAAACTCCGGTTACCAGATTTGGAACCATTCCCATAAACCAACCATCAGATTGATTTTGTGTGGTTCCGGTTTTTCCAGCAATTGGATTGGTAAACATGTACGGATAGCCTGTCCAGCGATTATCACCAGCGCCTCCACCTTGGGTTCTTAATCTGGCACCAGATCCACTTTCGGTAACGCCTTCGAGTAATTTGATGACTGCAAAAGCAATGTCTTTGTTCAATACATCGTGAGATTCTGTGATGGGTTCGTAGATGACTACGCCACTTTTATCTTCGATACGAGTAATAAATTGAGGTTTTACGTAAACACCTTGGTTGGCAAAAGTTCCGTAAGCAGCAACCATATCTTGTACGGTAATGTCAACGGCTCCAAGTGCAATAGAGGGTTGAGAGGGAATGCTGGATTTTACACCTAATTTATGAGTTAATTCGATAACGGCGTCTGGACCAGTTTTGTCTATTAATTTTGCTGAAATTGTATTAATGGAGTTAGCCAAACCTTGTTTGAGAGATACCATTCCACGGTATCTGTTATCGGAATTTCTTGGCTCCCAATCTTCAGTCACATTATGACGTCCTTTTCGAATCATAAATGGGCCATCAAGAATAGTATCGCATGGCGACATTCCTAATTGTTCGATTGCCGTAGCATATACAAAGGGTTTGAATGTAGAGCCTACTTGTCGAGCACCTTGACCTACGTGATCGTATTGGAAATATTTGTAATTGATGCCGCCAACCCAAGCTTTTATGTTGCCTGTTTGCGGTTCCATAGCCATTAGACCTGATTGGAGAAAATGTTTGTAATATCGGATGGAATCCACTGGTGTCATAATGGTATCTCTTTCTCCTTTCCAAGTGAAGACTTTCATTTTGGTTTTTTGGCTGAAAGAAGCTATGATTTCCTCTTCGGATTTCTCCATTTCAGTCATTACTGTCCAGCGGTAAGAAGCTTTCATCGCTTGGTTCATAATACGATCTGTTTCCGCTTTCGAAATGTTTACAAAAGGGGCATTTTTATTGGTTTTAGCCTCATCAAAAAATTGTTCTTGCAAGTTTGCCATGTGTTTTTCAACAGCTTCTTCGGCATATAATTGCATTCTGGAATCGATGGTGGTATAAATTTTTAAGCCATCCTTATAAATGTTATAATCATGACCGTCTGGTTTTTTGTTTTCTTCCATCCATTTTTTCAAATAATCGCGCAAATACTCTCTGAAATAGGTGGCTGTTCCTTCGCGGTGACTTTCGAGTTTGAATTTTAAAGTGATAGGTAAGGCTTGTAGTTTTTCTTTTTGTCCTTTGGTAATAATTCCTCCTTTTTCCATTTGCAATAACACCACATTTCTACGGTTTTTAACGCCTTGAGGATTTTTGACAGGATTGTATAACCCTGAATTTTTAAACATTCCTACCAAGATAGCCGACTCTTCAATAGTTAAATCTTTGGGCACTTTAGAAAAATAAGTTTGCGCTGCCGAACTGACTCCAACCGAGTAGTTTCCAAAATCATATACGTTACAATACATAGCGATGATTTCGTTTTTGGTGTATTGTCTTTCTAATCTAATGGCGATAATCCATTCTTTGATTTTTTGGACGATTCTAAAAGGCAAGAATTTGGAACCTTCGCCATGGAATAATTGTTTGGCTAATTGTTGAGTCAAGGTACTTGCTCCACCACTTGTTCCCAAGCTTGCTATTGCTCTTAAAGTTCCTCTGCCATCAATTCCAGAATGTTCGTAAAAACGAGCGTCTTCAGTAGCTACTAGAGCTTGAACAAGGTTTTTGGGTAGGTCAGAATATTTTAATTGCGACCTATTTTTTTCGAAATATTTACCCAAAACTACTCCGTCAGACGAGATGATTTCGGTAGCTAAATTAGAATCAGGATTTTCTAAATCTTCAAAAGAAGGCATAGAACCAAAAAGTCCCCAAGAGGCAAACAAGAAAAATAATAACAATCCTCCCAATCCATAAAAGAAAACTTTCCAGAATTTCTTTTTGTAGTAGTTAATGTCTTTTTCGGTGTTTTTTGTCTGAATATTGTTTTTTTGACTAGCCATAATTACTTTTTAATCTCTGTTTTCTATTCTAAAACCAACTTCGGTGATTCCCTCTAAAGCGGTAACTCCGGGAACTTTTCCGTTTTCACGAACGGCTTGTTTTATATTTACTTTGTATTTTCCTCTAAACCTTATATTTTCTTTATAGAAAAGTTTGTTTTCCTTGATATCCGAAAATCCATCTCCCATCAACGAACCGTCTGGATTAGCCATTTGATACTCCAAGGTGTCCACTTTTGTAAAACCATTTGGCATTTCTATGCCCACAATCAAAAATAGGTTGTTGAACGGATAGTTGTTGTTATCTCTCAAAGTTACAAAAAGATTGTAGCGTTTTGTCGAATCTAATTCGGGTAAATTGAAAGTTACAATACTGTCCTTGTGCCAAGCCCTTCCCACAGATTTATATTCATCGAAAACTCTTTTTTTATCGCACGAAAAAAAGAGAATTACAACTAAAATTAGTAATGCACTATTCCTTATTTTCATTTTTAGTAATAATTATAGGTTTTCTGGCTATTACAGGTTTATTATCGTTCGGTGCATTAGGTTTAGGGGTGTTAGTTGGCTTATTCCTATTATTATTTTGCCTGTTATTATTGCTATTACTGCTATTACTGCTATTGTTATTGCCATTGTTATTATTGCCATTGATATTGCTATTTCCAGTATTTGCTACAATTACATTTTCCCCAGTTTTACGTTTTTTATTTGACTTTTTCTTTTTCTTTATAGGTTGGTCAAAACGAGTCAAACTTTCCTGACCCATTGCGTTATTAAAATGTTTTTCCGGCTCCACAGCAATCACAATTTCAAAGTCTTCAAGAGATGCCACCTTGTTTTTTAGTTTGTTTTCGGCGACAATTTCTCTGACTTGTTCGATTTTTAATACGTGCCAATTAGCAAAATCATTGGTATAAGCAAACCACATCAACCCTTTGAAAATATCTTGTTTTTGACAAATAGCATCACCTTTTTCGGTTGATAATTTGGTGTCGAAATCTGGGAAACCTTTCAAGGCATCCATATACGTATCGAGTTCGTAATTCAGGCAACATTTTAATTTACCGCATTGTCCCGCCAGTTTTTGTGGGTTTAAAGACAATTGTTGGTAACGTGCTGCTGAGGTATTTACGCTTCTAAAATCAGTTAGCCAAGTAGAACAACACAACTCTCTTCCGCAAGATCCAATGCCTCCTAAACGAGCTGCTTCTTGACGCAAACCCACTTGTTTCATCTCGACTCTGGTGCTGAATTCTTTCGCAAAATCTTTGATTAAAAGTCTAAAATCGACTCTGTCAATGGCAGTATAATAAAATGTTGCTTTGGAACCATCTCCTTGAAATTCTATATCAGAAATTTTCATTTCTAGTTTCTGAGAAATGGCTAATTCACGAGCGCGAACCTTCATTGGTTCTTCTTTTTCGCGAGCAATAGACCAAATATCAATATCTCTCTGAGACGCTTTTCTATAGACTTTAGCAACATCAGGACTGGTATGATTAACTCCCTTTTTCTTCATTTGGATGCGTACCAATTCACCAGTAAGCGTCACAATTCCAATGTCGTGTCCTGGCGAAGCTTCGGTAGCGACAATGTCACCCATACTCAAAGTTAGCTTTTCGGTATTGCGAAAAAATTCTTTTCTTCCGTTTTTAAAACGGACTTCCACACAATCAAAAGGAGTTTCGCCATTGGGTAAACTCATATTAGAAAGCCAATCGAAAACCGTTAATTTGTTGCAGCTATCGGTGCCGCAAGTCCCATTATTTTTACAACCCTTTGGAGCGCCTCCGTCAGAAGTTGAACAACTTGTACATGCCATAATTTATATGTAGTGTTGTGACAAGCACAACTTAAGTTCTTAAACGTTTAATCTGTAAAGATAGTAAAGATTTTATATTTCAAATTTTTCAAATGACTTATTTACCTTTGAAACGTCGAAACTTATGCTTTTATTATTTCGAAATTCACGCTAATTTTTTATATAATTTATCTGACAATCTAATTCGAAAAGGGATTTTAAAGGTGACGGTTTCCCCCACGACTGCTCTTTTTGAATCGATTTCATTGACAAACATTTCTGAAAGGATAAGTTCTTGCTCTCCTGTTGTAGTACCTTTTATTAAAATGATATCGCCAAGCTCAAGTTCGTTTTCTTCGATTAAAAACTGTCCAATTCCTGATTTTGGAAAATAGTGAACCACTTTTCCAAGATAGATTTTATTTATTTTGGGTGTTTTAATTCGAATTATTTTAGGTTCTACAGTTTTAAAAGCAGCGTGAGTTTCAACATTATTTTTGAAAATCAAAACATCAGATTTTCCTTTTTTGAAAATTTTATTTCCATTTTTAACACCTCTGCGAATTTCCTTTTGTTCTTCTTCCGAAAGATGAATTATTGACACACATTCTGAAGAACAACAGCCTTCCATAGCCGTTTTGCAATCCTCACATTGGATGAAAAGCAAGTGACAACCTTCGTTCACGCAATTCGTATGCACATCGCAAGGCTCACCACATTGATGGCATTGTGAAACGATATCATCGGTGATTCTTTCACCCAAGCGATGATCGAAAACAAAGTTTTTTCCAATGAATTTGCTTTCTAAACCTTCGGCTTTGACTTGTCGCGTGTATTCAATAATTCCGCCTTCGAGTTGATATACGTTTTCGAAACCTTTGTGCTTAAAGTAGGCGCTGGCTTTTTCGCAACGAATTCCTCCTGTGCAATACATCAAGAGTTTTTTGTCTTGTTTGTGTGCCGAAAGTTGGTCTTCGATGATTGGTAAGCTTTCTCTAAAAGTATCTACATCGGGTTTTATGGCATTGGTGAAATGACCAATTTCTGACTCGTAATGGTTGCGCATATCAACCACAATGGTATTTGGATCTTCGAGTAAAGCGTTGAATTCCTTTGCTTTTAAGTGAATTCCAATATTAGTAACGTCAAAAGTTTCATCGACTAAACCATCGGCTACAATTTTGTCACGAACTTTTATGGTGAGTTTCAAAAAAGAGTGATCGTCTTGTTCTACGGCTACATTCAACCGAATGTTTTTCATAAAACCATACACTTCTATTGTGTCTTTGAAAGCATAAAAATGATCAGCAGGAAGCGATAATTGCGCATTTATGCCTTCGTGGGCAACATAAATTCGGCCAAGAACTTCGAGCGCGTTCCACGCTAAAAATAATTCGTTCCGAAATAGAGTTGGATTTGAGATCTGCGCATAAGCATAGAAAGACAACGTGAGTCGCTGTTTTCCGGCTTCGTCAATTAATATTGACCTTTCTTCTGCGCTCAAAGTGTTGTACAGTTGCATGCTATAAACAGTTTTAAGTTGAAAAATAGTTGTGCAAAAATAGAATCTTTACCGCAAAGGCGCAACGTTTTTTCGCAAAGTTCACAAGGATTTAAAAAAGAAAACCGCAAATTCACAAATTGATAAAAGTAATTTGTGAATTTGCGGTAAATAATTTTTTGCGAACTTAGCGTAATTCTTAGCGAACTTAGCGGTTAAGGCTTAACAATACTCGTTAAAAGCTTCTTTCAAGTTGTCCGCAATCATTTCGGCTGGACGACCTTCAATATGATGACGCTCTAACATGTAAACTAATTCGCCGTTTTTGAACAACGCCATGCTTGGCGATGAAGGAGGAAAAGGAAACATGTGTTGTCTTGCTGCATCAACGGCTTCTTTGTCAACTCCTGCAAAAACAGTGATTAAATGATCTGGTTTTTTTGCACCTTCTAAGCTCATTTTTGCTCCTGGACGCGCATTTCTAGCAGCACAACCACAAACAGAGTTGACAACCACAAGTGTTGTTCCTTCATTTTTTATGGCAGCATCTACTGCTGTGGCACTATGTAAATCTTGAAAACCAGCTACCGTTAATTCGGCTTGCATTGGTTTTACCATTTCTTCTGGATACATACTATTTTATTTAAGATTGTAGATTTCTGAATTTAGATTTCAGATTTAATGCAAAGATAAATAGATTTATAATTTGAAGAATGTTTCTGGTATAAAGTTTTGTTATAGTTTGATTTATAAACTAAACTTTAAATCGAAACGAATACCCCAATGCCAGGTAATATTTTGGGGAATTCTCAGACAATCCAACTCCTCCAGAAACGTCAAGTTGATGATTTGCATGTAACAAATAAGTTAAACCCAAATCAAATCGATGATCGGGTTTTTCTATTTGAGGGACAAAACCATAAAATTCGATATAGCCACCAATTTTTTCTGTCAGTGAGTAACCGGTTGTCAAAGTGTAAATAAATGTGGGTTCTGCGGTTTCTCCATTCCATTCTGCACCAAGATTATAGCTTAAAGATTGTTTTTCGCTGATAGTATGTTGCATTGTAAATCTAAATTCAGGTGCATAATATGTAGTTTTGAATTCTTTCGAAGCTGCTTTTGGAATTGCAATGTGCGCAATAAACGAAGTCAACGGAATGATTCCTTTTTCTTCAAGAAGCCTCGTTTTAAATCCAATTAAAACGGGGTTTATTCCCGCAATTTTATTAGAATTTTCCTTATTAATTACATATTCGGTTATTAATCGCAACTCAAAATGGTCGTTGATTCCAAAACGGGTCAATACCGTTGGGGCAACAATTTCACTAGAATTTGTTTTTGTTTTTTCATACGAAAAACCGTTTTCAAACTGAAAATAATGTATTGGAGTTATAAACGGACATTCGGTTTGGTCTGGTCTATCGGTTTGAATGTTAGGTAAATCTTGTGCAAAAGAACTATTTTGGAATAGTAATAAAAGTATGATTGTATTGAATAATTGTCTCATTTAGTTTTCTATTAAATTAATTTTAGACAAATCTAAAAAAATAATTACTCATATAAAAATTTTATTTATATTTGCTTCAAAATATTTTAACATGAGCAAATCATTAGAAGAAGTAAACCAATCGGTTTCGACTCAAAATAAAACTACTGTTTTTAGAAAAATTCTTGCCTTTTTTGGCCCAGCTTATTTGGTGAGTGTGGGTTATATGGATCCAGGAAATTGGGCGACGGATATTGCTGGAGGAAGTCAGTTTGGGTATGCCTTACTTTGGGTTTTGCTTATGAGTAACATGATGGCGTTGCTTTTGCAAAGTTTGAGTGCGCGATTAGGCATTGTTACCCAACGCGATTTAGCGCAAGCCTCACGAGAAACGTACCCTAAATTTATTAATTATATATTGTATTTTCTTGCCGAAATTGCCATTGCAGCTTGTGATCTTGCCGAAGTTTTAGGAATGGCCATTGGGTTGAATTTGCTTTTTGGAATTCCGCTTTTGCAAGGTGTAATGATTACGGTTTTGGACACTTTTTTATTGTTATTTTTAATCAATAAAGGCATGCGTAAAATGGAAGCTTTTATCATTGCATTAGTCGCTATCATTGGGTTTTCGTTTATTTTCGAAATGGTTTTTACACTACCTAATTCAGGTTGTGCAAAA
>JAYVIK010000263.1:0-7924 GCA_043770265.1 Flavobacterium sp.
TCGTATCGTTCGTTTGCCTTTGAACAAAATTGGTTCGATCAATAAAATCAATAAAATGTATGCTTTGTTAGAGCAATCTAACGAAAGACCACCAACAGCAGAGGAAATTGCCAAAGAATTAGATATGACCGTAAATGACGTAAGAGAATCTATGAAAAACTCAGGTCGTCACCTCTCAATGGATGCGCCACTTGTTGAAGGAGAAGATTCAAATATTTAAGATGTATTGCGTTCTGGTGAATCGCCAAATCCAGACAGAAATTTAATTCAAGAATCATTGCGTACCGAAATTGAACGTTCATTAGAAACATTGACTCCAAGAGAAGCTGATGTAGTTCGTTTGTATTTTGGTCTTGGTGATCAACATCCAATGACTTTGGAAGAAATAGGAGAGACATTTGACCTGACTCGCGAACGTGTACGTCAGATTAAAGAAAAAGCCATCCGCAGATTGAAACATACTTCAAGAAGTAAAATATTAAAAACCTATCTTGGGTAAATTCCAAAAAACAAAAAACAAATTCCAAACTCACATTTTTGGAATTTGGAATTTCAAAATTTGGAATTTTAAAAAAAACAAATCCCAATCTCAAATTTTGGAATTTGGAATTTCTAATTTTGGAATTTTAACTTTAACGACGGTCTGATTAACTGTTCGTTTTTTGATTGATGATTGAAACTCCGGCTGATTACCGGAGTTTTTGCTTTTTCAGCAAAACTCCGGTCAGTTCGCTTCACTCGGGTTTCCGGAGTTTTATTTTTTATATTACCTTTGCAAAAAAAATTAACACAACCAAACAATGAAAAACACACTCATTGCACCATCAGTTCTTGCCGCAGATTTTGCGAATTTACAACGTGACATCGAAATGATTAACAACAGTGAAGCCGACTGGTTTCATATTGATATTATGGATGGTGTATTTGTTCCCAATATTTCTTTTGGAATGCCCGTTTTAGCCGCCATTGCAAAACACGCTAAGAAAACTATCGATGTTCACTTGATGATTGTAGATCCTGATCGTTATATCAAAACTTTTGCTGAATTAGGTGCAAATGTATTATCGGTTCACTATGAAGCTTGTCCGCATCTTCACCGAACCTTGCAAGCCATCAAAGCCGAAGGAATGAAAGCAGGAGTAGCTTTGAATCCGCATACAAATATTGATTTATTAGAGGATGTTATCAACGACATCGATATGGTTTGTATTATGAGTGTGAATCCAGGTTTTGGAGGACAATCTTTTATTGAGAACACTTATACTAAAGTTGAAAAACTAAAAGCATTGATAACTCGAAAAGGAGCTAGTACCATTATCGAAATTGATGGTGGAGTAACTAATAAAAATGCCAAGCAATTGGTAGAAGCTGGTGCTGATGTTTTGGTTGCAGGAAGCTATGTTTTTAAAGCTGAGAATCCAACAGAAACCATTGCTGATTTGAAGAACTTGACTTGTTTTTAAAAACGAAAACCTTTTAAATAGTAAATCCGAAGCGTTCAACTTCGGATTTTTTTGTTTAAAATCACATTTTCAAATTTCATTAAAGTTAGGAAAACGTATTTTCAAATTTAATTTAAAGCGTATTTAATGTTAAATAAGTTATCAAAAACAGGATTTTTACTAAATATCTTTAACTTTTTGATATTATTAAGCTGCATTTAAATTCTTTCTGTGATTATACATTTGTTGATTAAAAAAAAACAACAAATGAAAAAACTGTACTTTAAACAAACAATGGTAGCAGCGCTGTTATTCTTGACTTCTTATTCAAATGCGCAGACTTTGTTACATTACTGGAACTTTAACAATAATGCTTCAGTAGCAACTATTACAACTCCAACAACAACCAACGTTTCTGGTGCATCTATTAATGCGATTATTTCAGGAAGCAGTTTAATTGATTTTGCTGGGGGAACTGGTTCTAACTTTAATCTTTTAAATCTAAATGCTCAAAATAGCGATCCCTCGGGAACACATTTGCGTTTTAACTTTCCAATCGGAAGTGCTTTAGTTTTTGCTCTGCCAACGACAGGGTTTAAGAATATTGTTGTGAAATTTGCAGCAAATCGTTCAGGCTCAGGAGCAGGAACACAAGTTTGGGCCTATACAACGGATGGAACAACGTACAGCCCTTTTACCAACGTAATACCTAGTAGTGCAGATCCTGCATTAGTAACCTTAGATTTTTCAGCCATTAGTGCTGCGAATAACAATCCAAACTTTAAACTGAAAGTTGAGTTTCAACAAGGAGCCGGAGGTTTAGTTGGCAACAATAGATTTGATAATTTTACAGCAGAAGGCGCTCCTTTTATTAGCGGTTCAGACACAACAGCTCCAATTGCTACTTTTCTTCCAGTTAATGGTGCAACTAATGCAGCTTCAAATGTAAAGCCAACAATAACTTTCAATGAAAATGTTAGATTATTGAACAACGATGCTATTTCAAATACAAATATAGACGCAGTTGTTCAATTACGATTAAACAATGCTTCAGGAACCATAGTGCCTTTTGACGCTACTTTTGCATCCAATACTATAACTATTAATCCTACTTCACTTTTAAGCAATAATCAATTGTATTACGTCGCTCTACTTCCTAATACAATTGAAGACGAAAGTGATAATGCGATCTCAACTTTACAGTCAGCTACTTTTTCAACACCACTTCCTACTGTCTCACTTTCAGTAAGCAGCAATGTGGGTACAGAAGCTGGAACTACAAATGTTACTGTAACAGCAACTTCCTCTTCTATTGTTAACGGTAACCAAACCTTAAATTTAGGAGTTACAGGAACAAATATTACTAGTGGTGATTATACTTTAAGTGCTTCTACTATAACCATATTAAACGGACAAACTACAGGAAGCGTTTCATTTACCGTTGTTAACGATGCTTTGACAGAAAACACAGAAGCAGCTACTTTAACTATTAGCAATCCTTCATCTGGAATTGTACTCGGAGCTACTATTGCTCAGTCAATAACAATTATAGATAATGAAACTCCTTTAAACATCAATCTTTCAAATTATGTAAGAGTCGGTCGCTATGATTTGCCAGAACCTACTCGTACAACCGCTCCAACAAATAATTTATTAGCTCAAGAAGTTTCTGCGGTAACTTACAATTGGGATACCGATACCCTTTTCCTTATTGGTGACGGAAGTACAGCAGTTGTTCAGGTTTCTAAAACAGGTCAATTAATAGATACAATGACTTTGGCTCAAGGATCAAGTCCTCAGGGAACTGAGTTTTATGATACCGAAGGAATTACTTATATTGGAGGAGGTCAGTTTGTAATTTGTGAGGAACGAGACAGGAAATTAGTTAAATTTACATACGTTCCAGGAACAACGCTCGTTAGAAGTGCTGCTCAAACTGTTACTATTGGAACGGCTGTTGGTAATGTTGGAACAGAAGGGCTTTCTTATGACCCATTAACTGGTGGCTATATTGTTTTAAAAGAAACAACGCCAATTGGAATTTTCCAAACTGGGGTAGATTTTACAGCTGGTACTCTTACAAATGGTTCAGCTACAACGGTGAATTCTATAAATCTTTTTGACCCAGCTTTGTTGGGTTTTACAGATGTTGCTGATGTTTTTGCTTTGTCTAACATTCCAGCATTAAGCAGTTTGCCTTTGAATAATAATTTGTTGGTTTTGAGCCAAGAAAATTCTAAGATAGTAAATATTGACCGAAATGGAGTTATTTCAAATAGTTTAACCATCGTGTCAGATCCAGGAAATCCATTAAGTTCAGCTGATCAACAGCACGAAGGTTTGACGATGGATCGTGACGGAATTTTATATGTTACAAACGAAAATGGTGGCGGCGGAATTGCTAATCCACAACTTTGGGTTTATGCGCCTTCTGCATTACAAAATTTTGCACCAACTGCAATCGCATTGGCAAACACAACAACAAGTATTTTAGAAAATTCTAATACCTCAGTTGCTGTTAAGGTTTCGGATATTCTAGTAACAGATGAAGGTTTAGGAACAAACGTATTGTCTTTATCTGGTACCGATGCCAACTTTTTTCAAATTATAGGATCAAGTTTGTTTATTAAAGCAGGAACAATGCTTGATTTTGAAACTAAAACAAGTTATAGCGTTACTGTCAATGTTGACGATACAACAGTTGGTGCCACTCCAGATGCTTCTGTAAATTATGTATTAACTGTAACAGATGTAATTAACGAAATAGCTCCTGTGGCTGCAGTAACCGTTTCAGAGGTAGCTCCTTGGTCTAGCGGGACCACTACAGTAGCGGCTGATTGGTTTGAAGTAACTAACAACGGATCTTCGGCACTTGATATCACAGGTTGGAAAGTAGATGATAACTCTAATTTATTCACCTCTGCTGCGGCTCTTTCAGGCATTACAAGTATCGCGCCTGGTGAATCTGTAATTTTCTTGGAAACTAGTGCTACAAACTCAGCAACTATTATTGCTAATTTCAAAGCTGCTTGGTTTGGAACGAATGTCCCTGCAAATTTGCAAGTGGGAACATATACAGGTGCTGGAATAGGTTTAGGTACTGGCGGTGATGCAGTAAACTTATTCGATGCTCTTGGAGCTCTAAAAGCCAATGTTACTTTTGGAACAGCAACTACAAATTTTAGCTTTAATAACGCTGCGGGTTTAAACAATACAGCCATAACGACATTAAGTCAAGTAGGAGTGAATGATGCTTTTGCCGCGGTAAATGATGTAGTCCAAATCGGTTCACCGGGGTCTATAGGTAAACTATTTATATCAGAAGTAGCTCCTTGGTCTAGCGGCAACAGCCCAGTTGCTGCTGATTGGTTTGAAGTAACCAATACAAAAGCGATCGCAGTTGATATTACAGGATGGAAAATAGATGATAATTCACAATCTCCAATAGGTGCTGCAGCATTAAATGGTATTACGACAATCAATCCAGGAGAATCAGTAATCTTTATTGAAACTATTGATTTACCAGGAAAAACAACAGCCTTTTTGACTAACTGGTTTGGAACAAATCCTCCCGCAGGTTTAAGAATCGGAAGTTACTCGGGTTCTGGAGGTTTAGGTACTGCTGGTGACCAAGTAAATTTATATAATGCAACTAGCGCAACACCTCAAACTTCAGTATTATTTGGTGCTTCGCCAGCTGCAGCTCCTTTCACTACTTTTGACAACTCAGCAGGGCTTAATAGTCTTGTAATTCCGGTTACCCGATTTAGTGCAGCAGGCGTAAATGGTGCTTTTGTTGCCGTAAATAGCGCTACGGAAATTGGTTCGCCAGGAACTTTCATTTTATCAGGTGGTAGTTTATCAAGAAATACTTTTTCAGAATTGAATGCTGCTTTTAAAGTAATTGCTTATCCAAATCCTTTTGATTCAACATATCAATTAGATATAATCAACGGTACTAGCGATGTTATTGACATGAAAGTATACGATATGAATGGAAAACTTATTGAAACTCGTAAGTTCGATGCTGATGATTTAAACAATCTAAATGCTGGTAGTAATTATACATCTGGGATTTATAATGTTATTATTTCTCAAGGCAAGAATGTTAAAACCGTTCGTGTGATTAAGAAATAAGTTAATAAATGAAATGATTATAAACCCTCGTCTGTGTTACAGACGAGGGTTTTTGTTTATAAGTTGGCTTTAAAAAAGGAGACTCTTTGAAAGAATTTCAAATAACTTAAAACAAAAAATCCAAAGCCATAAACTTCGGATTTTTTTTGTGAGCTTTTGGAAATATAATCAGACAGGTTTTTATACTATATTGTAAAAAAAATTGATGTTAACTCATGTCAAATGATTCATTTGTTCAGTAAATTGAAACCAAAAGAGGAAACGCAACAAACAGAAGAAGTCGGGACGGATGTTTAATTTTTAGATGTAAATATCTTTCAAATTACTCAGGGCATTCGCTTTTAAAATTTTCAGACACGAATTTCACTAATTAGCACAAATTGTATTTTTTTTAAAATTGAATTATACGAATTTTAGTTGTTTTAAAATTCGTGCAATCAAAACAGATTGAAATCTGTGTAAATTTGTGAAATTTGTGTCAACTTTTTTTAAAAGCGAATGCCTTGCAAATTACTATATCGTAACAAGTAACTTTTTTCTTATCTTGCACTTTCAAAAACACTTCCCTTTATGCCTTTATTTCAAAATTCAGTTGTTACCAAACAGTTACAAAGCCAAGATAAAACCAAACTACTACATGGGTGGAATGCTTTCAAAAGCCATTTTCACAATTCTACTATTCAAGATAATATCCGTAGTAGCAAAGAGGAACAATACCAAGGCGAGTTTCTTATAGATTTGTTTGTAAATGTTTTGGGATATACCAAAAACCCAACACCAAATTTTAATCTAACAACCGAATACAAGAACGTAAAAGATAGCAAAAAAGCCGATGGTGCTATTTTAATAAACAATGGGCTTAAGCCCATTGTCATTGCCGTAATTGAACTAAAAGGAACAAACACCACCGATTTAAACAAAATTGAAGTACAGGCGTTTGGATATAAAAACAACCAACCCGATTGCGTTTATGTTATAACCTCAAACTTTGAAAAGTTGCGTTTTTATATTGATAATGCAACAGAACATTTAGAGTTTAACCTTTTCAATCTAACCGAAAAGGAATTTGAATTGCTCTATTTGTGTTTAGCGTATGAAAATATTACTAATGATATTCCAAAGAAGTTAAAAGAACAATCTTTGACTAAAGAAAAAGACATTACCAAGTCTTTGTACACCGATTATTCGCAGTTTAAAAGAGAATTACATCAGGATTTAGTAAAACAAAATCCTAGTTTCAATGCGTTGGAATTATTTCAAAAATCACAAAAACTGTTGGATCGCTTTTTGTTTCTGTTCTTTGCCGAAGACCGACAATTGCTCCCGCCAAACTCGGTGCGTTTAATCCTGAACGATTGGCGAGATTTGCAAGAACGAGATGAAGTAGTACCGCTGTACAACCGATTCAAGAAATATTTTGAATACCTCAATACAGGATTTAAGGGCAAACGATATGATGTTTTTGCTTATAACGGTGGACTTTTTAAACCTGATGAAATTCTTGATGCCATAAAAATTGATGATGAACTTTTGTTCAAACACACATTGAAATTATCGGATTATGATTTTGAAAGTGAAATCGATGTAAACATTCTAGGACATATTTTTGAAAATTCTTTGAATGAATTGGACGAAATAAAAGCACAACTCGAAGGTGGAATTATTGATAAATCTACTTCCAAAAGAAAAAAAGACGGTGTTTTTTACACCCCTAAATACATTACAAAATACATAGTTGACAATACAGTTGGTAAACTTTGCATTGATAAAAAAGCAGAAATTAATATCATAGAAGAAGACTATTTTACCGATAAAAAACGAACCAAAGCCACCAAACAACCTTTATTAGAAAAACTGAACAGTTACAGAAACTGGCTATTACAAATTACTATTTGCGACCCCGCTTGTGGTAGCGGTGCTTTCCTGAACCAAGCCTTAGATTTTTTAATTCAAGAACACCGTTAAATTGACGAACTTCAAGCCAAACTCTTTGGCGATGGGTTTGTTTTGAGCGATGTAGAAAAAAGCATTCTCGAAAACAACCTTTACGGTGTAGATTTGAATGAGGAAAGCGTAGAAATTGCCAAACTCTCATTATGGTTACGCACCGCACAACCCAATCGTAAACTGAACGACCTGAACAACAATATTAAATGTGGAAACTCATTGATAGACGATGTTGCCATTGCGGGAGAAAAAGCGTTTAACTGGCAAACGGCTTTTCCTAAAATTTTTAAAGAAAAACATAAAAAACCTTGGCATATTACCACAGCCATTCACGATAGTCGAACCTCGCAAAGAATGATAGATTATAAGGTTCGAGAAAAACGAGCAATGGGAACGAT
>JAYVIK010000264.1:0-7909 GCA_043770265.1 Flavobacterium sp.
AATCAAAAAAAGCAAGCTGACATGATTGCTGCTCTAGTAATGGAGCCAGAACCTGACAGTCCATTTGCTATCATTAGAAATGTTCAAACTAAAATAGAACATTCTGCAACTCATTTATTTGCATCTGCAAATAGCTATGATGCATTTATCGATAGACCTTGGAACCAGCGCGCAGCAGGTCAAACATCGGCAGCTACAAACTTTATGGATCAACCAACGGTAAATAAGTTGAATGATGATATGAACTTGTACTTCCGTCAAAATCCTGATGTTGTGAATTCTTTGCAAAGAGATAATTTTGGATTACCTACCTTTTGGCCAAAAAGAACAAAAATTGATGATCGTATTGCCGATGCAACTATTGTAACTGCCGAAATTTCTCAATCAAGAAAATTACCTTGGTTACCAAAAAACAAACAAAAAATTCAACCAGAAGAAGGAAAAATATTTCCTATTCAGATTGATATAGAGTTTGTTGGTTTCTTCTTGCAAAAAATTGAAGCATCTTGGTTAAACATGATGAACAAAGAAGGTTCACAACCTTACAAAGAATCATTTGTTCGTTTCTTGGTTTCTGAATTAGACAAAAAAGCAAGAGTAGAAGACAGAATTGCAACAATCAAAGGTGTTTATGTAGAGACTCCAGAAGATGCAACTGTAGCTGGTCGATTCATCAACCGTCAAAACGGTTTGTTATACCTAGCACAACAAGCTAGAGATGTTACAAAAAAATACCGTCCATTTGATTTAGGATTGCCTACCAGCACTAATATTTGTGATTACGTTGATAATTTCATCAAGCGTTTACCTATTGAAGTTCGTGAACAGCAAGGTCTGGTATTGTACCTATCTGATGAATGGTTGAGAGCTTACAAACGCAGATACGAAACTTTGTATGGTCTAAACGAAGATTATAAAGGTTACCCAGAAACTCCAAAAGATTATCCAAACGTGAAATTTGAACGCTTGACAGACATGGCTGGTTCTGATTTCATGTTTATGACTTTTGATGATAATATTGAAATTCTTGAAAATGTGCCAGCAGAAAAATCATTGTACACATTTGAATTAGCAAAACGAAATTTCTACATTTTTGCTGATTATAAAATGGGTGTAAGATTCATTCACATTGGTACCGAAGTTGAAGCTGGAGATCCTTTAGAATTTGCTGTGCAAACAGTTTGGTCTAATACTGTGCCAGTTTTCGCACCTGATTTCTATGTTCCAGTAAACGATGATGAAACTGGAAAAGTCAAAGCTATTTTTAAAAACTTATATGTTTCTAAATTTTGGAAAACAGATATTACAGAATTTAAAAATACTACTCCTGGGACTGTTTTAAAAATCAAAGGCGATGTAAGTTTATTGGCTGCCAAATATGTCAAAGACAATGCTAATAATGATTTGACTTCTGACTTTAATTTGGCATCTGGCGGAACATTAACATTGTTCATTCAACCTGATGGTAAAACAAAAGAATTGTCTAGAACTGATGCACCTGAAGTTAATATTATTCCTGATGTAATTTTCACAACCGGAACTATTGATGCTGATCAAGGCACAACTTTCAAATTTAATGGAGTTGCCACAACCCCTGTAACATTGATTACAAAAGGAGTTGAAGGTAAATCTATCAAAATTCATGGAACTAACGCTTCTGGCGTAAATCTATCGTTTGCAACTACTCAAAACATTGTTATGAATAGTGCTGAAACTCTTGGAGACGATAATGACTATGTACAATTAACTTTGGTTGATGGTAAATGGTTAGAAACCGATAAAAATATAACCTAATAATATATTCAAATGCCTTATAATTTTAAAAATATTCCAAAGTCGGATAATAATTCTGCGGGAGCTTCGGCTCCCAAAGATCCGAATGTAACCATTATTCCAGTTAGCTATATCCAAACATGGCCAGACAGAGACAGTGGTAAAGTAAATCACGTTGGTAGCTTTGTCATGAAAGCCGGCATGATTCCATTTTCAATATACATGTCGCCTAGTAAAATTAAAGCGACATTCGAAAGTGAAGGAGACGAAGATGCTATTACTTTCAAGCAAATGTTTGAGGGTGAGCATCCGGGTAACGAACTTGAAATTGCTGAATTTGTTCAAAACTTTTCAGGAGTTCCTTGTATCATCGTTTATGGTTCTTGTGTAGATCAGTTCAAAAAAGTAATCGGCACCAAATGTGCACCAGTACAATTGAAACCATCATTACTTGATGACAACGACAAACGCCATCATACTTTGAAATTTGAGCAATTTGCCAAATCGCCTTATGTTCCTGGTCATTATACTGGTGCAATTCCTGCAGCCGTTTTAACGGCACTTCCTAACGTTACGGATGTAAACGCTGTGATTACAAACGTTGATGGGTTAGTGTTTAAATTACCTGCAACTACGGCAGTTTCTGCAATAGCTTTTGGTACAGTTAATATACCTTCTGGAACTGTTATTACTTTAGTTGGAAGTGGTGGAGCTGTACCTGCAACTTTAGCCAACGGCGTTGCAAATAAGTCAGCTATTCTGAAAAATGGTACTAGCTGGGTCGCACTAGACGGAGCAACTATCAATTTGAGAGTATTTAGTGCTGGAACCAATACGTATTTTATAGAAGAATCGAGAGCCTAAAAAATTGATTTTTGTTTTATTTGAAAACCCTTGCAAGTTTGCAAGGGTTTTTTTATGTCACATTTTTTTTTATATGTAATTACCAATTTTGACACTAATTAAAAAATAATTTAAAAATACAGTCATGAGTAATGTCAAAGAAAAATTAATTGATTTATTGCAAAATAAAACAGACAATCAAGCCAAATTATTTAATGATTTGTTTTCGATTTATAGAGAATCTGATAATAAAAATCTAATGATGGAAATGTCACTTAACAGATGTGGCTATTCTAAATCATCTTTGGACAATTTGGAATATGATTTAAAACAAATGCACGATGTCTCAGATGCTGATTTGTATCTAAAACCAGAAGTTAAAGTAATTTCATTGTTTAACGAACTGCCACAATTTGTATTAGACATGACAGAAGACCAATTGACTGACTGGGCACGAACCGATTGTGTTGGTGTTGGCGTTGGTCTTGACGAAGTTTGTAAAATTGCAATTAACGAAGGTAATGAATTCATTGCAAGTATTTTGGTTAATGAATCTGCGCTTATTGCAAAAGAAAAAGTAACACAAATAAATGTAAATTCTGATGCAAACCAAAATCAAGATTTGCCAGAAATAAATACTGTTGGCGGTTTACGTGAGGAATTTCCATTTTTATCGGACAAAAATTGTCCAGATGAATTTAAAATTTTGGCAGCCGATAAATTAACAGCTTACAATTTATACAAAGACACAAAAGAAAAAATATCTAGTGCAGATCCAGAAAAAACTAGCGACGAAGTATTTGCAAGTTTGGGAGAAGTCGCCACCACTGCTTATGCCGAAAATCAAAACATTTATAAAGAATTTAATCATTATAAAGATACTGGCGAAATATTGGGTAAACATCCAATTTTTAAAAGATTGGCTTTGCAGCGCGAGATTGACAGTATGACAAATGATGCGTTGATCAAATTCAAAAATTCAAGTGCAAAATATTTTTCTACCAATAAAACTGATTTAGTCGATGCTACCAAAAAGAAAGATGTAGCAAAAATTGAATTAATCAATAATCGTGTTTTGGAACGTAAAGAAAAATTGGCATTGGTCAACAAAAAATTAGGCATTGAAAAATAAATATTTTGAAATTGGTGTTCCAGAACCTAAACAAGAAAAAGTAAAAGAACAATGGGAATCGAAATACATCGCTTCTCATTTTCAAAAAGTTGGTGTTTTGTCTGAAAGTTTGGCAAGATTGCCCACACTTGACGAATATTTTTTCTTGCAAACGGACACAGCTTTTAACGCATTTACATTTGTAACATTAGTTGCAAAAGCCAACAGTATCAAACATTTATACGCTAGTACATACAGCATCGGTCGTCGGGTGGTAGATGCCTTGATTGAGTTGCACGACAAAGGAATTATTGAACAAATCACGCTTTTGGTTTCTGAAAGTATGATAAAACGAAATCCGTTGATTATAGACAATTTAATGGTTCAAGCTAAATCTAGACCAAACATGACCGTTTTGTTTGCTTGGGTGCATGCAAAAGTTTGTTTAATGCAAACTGCAGAATCTTTTTTTGTTGTGGAAGGTTCTGGAAATTGGAGTGAAAACGCACATTATGAGCAATATGTTTTTAGCAACAACGAGCAACATTTTAATTTTAGAAAAGAATTGTTTACAAATGTAAATTTAAAGAAATATTGAAAAATGTCATCAATTATATCGGGTTTTTGTGCTATTTCTTGTCATTAGCTATTGGCACTTATTCTGGATTTTTAGATTTAAAAATTGACAAACAACCTTATGTAATTACGGCTTTTGTTTTGTTTTTGATTGCTATTTACTTATTAATCAAATTTAAAAATGAATCTAATAGAAATTAAATTATCCGAAGAAGAATTGGTGCAAGTAGAAGATTTGGCGGCATGTAACTATGCACCGGAACTAATTGCAAAATATTTGAGCATCGATAAATCGGCATTCATGAGGTTGTGGTATGACCATAGTAGTCTGATTCGTGAACATTATGATCGTGGTCAATTGGTGGCAGAATTTTCGGTAAACCAAAAACAAAAAGAATTTGCAGTTGCAGGGAACATCACAGCGTTTCAGAATTTCATAAAAGAATCAGACAAACGCAAAAGCGAAAATATTTTAAAACAAGTGCTTTATGGCAACGATTATTGACAATGTAAGCATTAGCGACATTTATAGTTTTATGGCATCAGGCAACGCCAACGATGCTCCTGACACAGTTGTAGCTTACATTGAATTGTTGGATAAAGTTCGTGCAATGTCATTGCGAATTGACAAGTTTGGTAGCAAGGAAGCTGTTGTAAAACATTTGATTGCTATTGACAAATTGAGCCGATATAAGGCTACGCAAGTTTATAACGAAGCTCAAGAATATTTTAACATTGACAAAACCATTTCTAAACTAGCCTGGGGAAACATTATTGCCGATAAGATGGATTTGATGATTAATTATTCCATGCAAAACGTGAAAGATGTGTCTGATGCTTTGAAAGTAGTTTCGATGCTCGAAAAAGTGGGTAACATTCGTCAGGTTAATGTTCCTGATGCCAAAGAATTGCCTGACAACTTCTTTGATAAACCTATCAATCTAATGTCTTATGATGCTAGAATTTTTGAATTTGGCGAAACGAACAGAAAAAATCTAGATAAATTTATTGATACGCTGCCAGAACTGACAGAAAAAGAAAAAATAAGAATTAAACAAGAAGCGTTGCTTTTGCCTTTAAATATATTCCCAAATGAGTCGGAAAATCCACGTAAGTAGCAAAGACCCTTTCGTGAACCCTGTTTATGTCAACTGGCTCAACATGGTTTGTGAATTGGTTTCTCCAAAAGATTTGATTCTTTTGGCTGGTCGTGGTGCTGCAAAAACTGATATTTTTGCCCAACGGTCTCTCAATGTAATGTATGACATGCCGCACAGTCAGCAGGTGATTGTGTCTGATACTTATGTCAATGCGCTCAAAAATATTGTACCAACATTATTTGAAGGTTGGGCACGTAAAGGCTGGATACATGGTCGTGATTACGTTACTGATTGTCGTCCGCCCTCTCATTTTAAAAATTGCTATAAACCCACAGATTCTTATAAGCACACAATATCAACCAAGTTGGGTGTTCGCCTTATTTTGGGAAGTTTAGATCAACCTAGCGGATTGGCGGGTAACTCGTTTCAGCACATGTATGGCGATGAAGGCAGATTGTTGAATTTTGAAAAACTCAAAAAACTAGATCCCGCAATTCGTGGAGAACACGCTAGTTTTCAAAATTCGGTTTATTATCGTGGGCGAACTTTCTTGTCGGATAATCCCAACGTTTTGCAAGGCGACCATGACTGGATGCTTGGTCGTGAAAAAGACATGAATGTTGAGCAAATTAAAGCAGCACTAGAATGTGGCAAAATTTTAAACGAAGTTAAATGCGAACTTTACAATGCTCAAATTGACCGCGACGAAAAGAAAGCCCAATTGATTTTGAAAAACCTAGTGCGTTGGACAGAAAAATACAATAGAATACGCAAAGATTCTACTTTTTTTTATATGGTTTCGTCAATGGTAAATGCCGATATTTTGCAAGAGGGTTTTTTCAAAGATACCTACAAAGCATTAGGGATTGAAGAATTTAAATCGGCAATATTGAGTTTTAAAACCGAATTGAAAAAAGGCGAAAAATTTTATGGAAACCTGGGCGAACATCATTTCTATAATGATGGTGTTATTTCTAAATATTACGAAAAATTTGATTTGAATGATGAAATAGAAGAAAGTAGCCTTGCCTTGCAATATGTGGACCACAACGCAAAATTAGAATGTGGTGTTGACTTTGGCGATATGTGCAGTATGGTTACAGCACAGCCACGGGGTAATTATCTTTATTGCCTGAAAGAATTTTACACATTAGCCCCAGAAAATGAAATCGAGCTTGGTCGCAAGTTCAGGAGTTTTTATAAAAACCACAAAATAAAAGTTCTCGATATGTACTACGACCGATCGGGGAACCAAAATAGCAAAACCAAACGCGACTGGGCAAATGCCGTGAAACGTGCCATTGAATTTGAGAATGCCACCAGTACAGGTTGGACGGTCAACCTAAAATCAGAAAATCAAGCTACGATACTCCAGGAAGAAGAATTTGCATTTGCCAAAGCTATGATGGGCGAAACCACCAAAGGATTGATTAAACTAAAGATTGACCAGTTGCAGTGCAAGTGCTTGAAAAGCAGTTTGGAACTCACAAAAATAAAAATTAAAATAGATCCGAAAGGTTCTAAATCGTTGCACAAAGACAAATCTAGCGAAAGTTTGCCCATGAAACTGCGTCCGATGTTCTCGACCAATTTTAGCGATGCGTTTAAATACTTGATTTACCGCCGAAATTTTGTAGAAATGGTCAATAGTCATTCGGTTTTCAGAGGCATGGAACCTGATGTGTTTTAATGTCGCATTAATAGTTTGTGTTAATTATCAAATTTGTAATGAAAAATAATGTTTTAAAATAAAGAGAATGAAAGTAATACAGATTCTTAATGATAAAAGCTTTTGGCTAGACGGTGTTGCAGTTACCAAAAGATATGAATTAAAGCAGGCATTTAATAATACAGTTACTGCCGTGAGTGTATATGATAGAACAGATATTTTGTTTGAAAACATAAAAGCTAGTGAATTGCAAATTGATGGTGTTGTTTATCAAAATCTTGGTGATGCAATATTAGCTTTCGAACCTTTTAAAGTAAATTATAATGTTCCAGCACCAACTCTGTCACCAACTCCCACACCTCCAAAAATAATCCAATCAATACCAATGGTAGATGCTACTGGCATTTTGGTTTGGAAAAATATATTGGACGATGGTACATTTACTTTCACAACTCAAAGCGGATCCGCATACACGGGTGTTACAAGCGGACTGTTGCCATATAATGATGCTCCAACTGTAATACAAGTGAGCGAGGCAGTACCTATAATAGGTATAGGACAGACGGCAGTCGGTAAGATAGTTTTAGCAGTCAATATCAATAAGAATTACACAATTAACATTGTTTCTAACTACCCTCCAGAAATTGTTGAAACCGCTGTATTTATTGTTGAAAATGGTATCCCAAAAGTAGATTATAGTTTCCAAAATGTAGGTGGTGCAGATGTTGCGGCACAAACTGTAATATTCAAAATTCAAGAAAATTAAAATTAAAACACAATGAAAAAATTAATTGCATCAATATTTCTATTAATTGCATTTTCGGGTAGCTCCCAAGT
>JAYVIK010000265.1:0-2897 GCA_043770265.1 Flavobacterium sp.
TTTGGTAAAAAGGGCTTGCTATTGCTGCAACATTATTGATGTGTCGCCACAAATGCAACGTGCTTTCTAAAGTGGTTGAATTTTCAGATAAGAACTTTAGACCATTTATTGCCGATGGATACGGATTGCCTAGCAAACTCCAGTTGTCGTTGCTGATATCAAATGCTGGATTGCTATAAAATGATGGCACAGTGGCATTGGTCATATTGCCACGTTTGGCTTTTATAGTAAGGTTTCCATTGTTTGGGATTCCGCTAAAATTGGCGGTAATGTCTGTTGCTACCAGTGCAACGTTGCTAGACCCCTTCATGATGTAACCTTGACCAACATTCATAATGGCATTGTTAGCGCTAATCCAATTTCCTAAGCCACCGTTAAGATTTGGGCCTACTGTGTCCCAATAATATCTTACCCCTGGTGCAGGTGTTGTATAAAGATTGTTAATGTTTTGACCTTCAACTGGCGATGACCAGTAGACATAATCAAAACCTCTAATGTTATCAGCTCTTCTTTGATAAGTGATGTCACCTTGGTTGGTTACATTGTTGGTTTGTAATAATGATGCATCATTCTGTATTAGTAATGTACCGCCAGTATCAACCGTAACCTTGTCGGTTACAATTAGATTATTCGATGGTGCTATGCGGAGACTCCCGCCGTTTTGAACCGTTAAATCTGCTGCTAAAGCGTTTACAGTTGTAACACTTATTACTGGGCTGTTTGTTGTATTTGGAATAATAACACAATCGTCTAGCGAAGGCAGACTGTTACCAGACCAATTGGCAGTATTGTTCCAGTTGGTATTTGTTGTTCCTGTCCAAGTTTTTTTGCTTTGGTCGGGTACAGTAAATGTGCCGGCCCTATTTGTATTGGGACAACTACCGTTATCTATTGATACACCAGTGATTGTACCGCCACTTAATGCTGATAATGTTACTGCAGGTCTTATTAAATTTAGTTCTGCACCAGCAGGACCAGTAAATTCCCAACTGTACGCTCCCACGACGTCCGGAAAGTAACTTGTGGTCACCAGAAAATAAGTAACACCAGCGGTTAAATTTCTTGTTAAAAGCGCGTCATCAGTACAACTGGCCAAAGTATTACCATCATTGTTTGATAACACGAAGTTAGCTGCTACTCCGCATGGAGCTGTTGGATCAAAAGCGTTTCGAAATAAAGCAGCATACCCATCTAGACCCGCTGCGGGTGTGCACATGGCTAATGTGTAAGACCCATTTACAGATGGTGTAAATTGGAAAACATCATAATGACAATCGGCGAGACCAGCTGGGTTACAAACTGCAGTGGCGCCGTCAGTTCTTGTCCACTTTGGGTCGGTAATCGACAAATTGCCATTATTAAAAGTTGTATTTTGAGCTATTGGCGTTAATATTGAACCAACAGTGACATTTTGCGAAGTAGGGGTGCCATTTAAATTATAATTTAATGTTTCTGTTGAAGCATTATTAAACCCTGATACCGGAAAAGCAATTGATCCATTCGGATTGAGACAGTTGGTATTGGGCGTTATAATTGGTGTACCTATACTTTTATTATTTTGAACAGTAACTGTTGTGCTTGAGCTGCAGGGTGCAGTACCACACAAATAATTTGCGGTATATGTTTTGGTGCTTGTTGGTGCTGCATTAAAGTTTGGGGTTGTCGCAACGGTTGTTGTGCCATCTTTCCAATTCTGAAAAACACAGTTTACTGGGGTAAAAGTACGACAATCTTGATCGGTAGCAACAATTCCTCGAAAGTCCTGGTAATTTCTACCTGGTACTGCTATGCCGCTACTTCCGTCAATGTTGTTTGCACCTGATATTGCTTCGGGTGTACTACTGTAGACCGACCAATTGGCAGAAAATTGTTTAATTATGATTTGAAAGCTATTATCTTCGTTCAAAACAATTTGAAAAGTGGCTGTGCCTGGTCCTGCGCCATTAAAATCAGTTGGAACAACATTGTTATAACTGACAACAAATTTTTTATTTGGTGTTGTTCCCACTTGATGGTATTTGATAGTACCACCGATGGCAGTTTCAAAGTTTGCACAAATTCCAGCAATGTAGTTCAGAGGAAACTCTACAGTTGGTATTGCATAATAAGCAACCGGCGTCTCAGGGAAGTTTGGTCCAAAACCTATCATGCCATTTGAATTAATTTTTGTAAAATTGTAAGTGTTACCAAAAAATGTAAATGGAAAACCAATTGAAATAGGTGGTGTTATACCATCTTTAATACCATTATGTACAGTGGTCGCAGTTGCAGGAATTGTTAATGGTGAACAGTCTGCAGCGCTGATGCTGTAATTAAAACGAATTGGTTCTGCAGTTAAAGTAGTTGTGGCCCCACACAGTATTGCAACATCAGGAGGCGAGAAACATTGAGAGAATGAGAAGTTATTAATAACTAGCATTAATAACATTGACTTAATATAATAAATTTTTTTCATATATAATTATCTAAAATTTAACAATAGCATATTACAAATGTAATGTAAGAATAAATTATTTTATAACAATCAATTGTTAATTTTATCTTAAAATCAATAATTATATTTTTTTTTTAGTATAATTATTGTTATCGGTATTTGTTCTTTTTGTAGCAATTACAAGCATTTTTTTGTTTTTATAAGGTCTATAGCTAGTTGTTTTTATAACCAATTTTTTTTATAAAAAAACCTTGATTATTTACAATCAAGGTCTTTGTTTGGATTTCTAAATTATTTTTTTTCTAAAAAATAATTTTTTTGTTTACAACAACATCGTTTTCTAAAGTTGTTTTGATGATGTAAGCATTATTTGATTTATTCAAATTATTTAATGTTTTAAATTTTGAATTAAAGTTTTCATAGCTGTCAATTTTTCTGCCAAGTAAATCAAATATTTCAACTT
>JAYVIK010000266.1:0-2894 GCA_043770265.1 Flavobacterium sp.
AGAGGATCAAATGTAACCAGAGATTCGCACTAAGTATTACAAAAAATCAAATGGATGCAAATTTTAAAATAATCGATACTCATCTTCATCTGTGGGATCCTGATGTACTATATTACCCTTGGTTGCAAGAAGAAGCACCTAGTCTCAACAAAAAATTTCTGTTAGAAGATTATACTAAAGCAACTAACGGAATACCCATTGACAAAATGATTTTTGTGCAATGTGAATGTGATCGTAACCATTATTTGGAAGAATTGAATTGGGTTTCAAAACTGGCGCTAAACGACCCAAGAATTCAGGGAATAGTGCCGTGGGCTCCATTGGAAAAAGGCGATGCAGTACAGGAAGAATTAGAATTTATTAGTAATAATAGGTTGGTAAAGGGAATAAGACGAATTATTCAACACGAAAAAAACGACATCAATTTTTGTCTGAGATCCGATTTTATCAAAGGGGTGAATTTGTTACCGAGGTATAACCTGAGTTTTGAAATCTGTATTGGTCATATTCATTTGGCCAATACTCTAAAGTTTGTAAAGCAATGCCCAGATGTTTCTTTTATGCTCAATCATATTGGCAAGCCTGATATAAAAAACGGTCTTATGGAGCCTTGGAAAAAAGAGATTAAAGAACTCGCTTCTTTTCAAAATGTTTCTTGTAAAATTTCGGGTTTAGTTACCGAAGCCGATTTATTAAATTGGACAAAAGAGGATTTAAGACCTTATTTTTTCCACATAGTCGAATGTTTTGGTATAGACCGATTGGTTTTTGGGGGTGATTGGCCAGTGGTTACACTTGCCTCTTCTATGAGTTGTTGGTATGAAACGCTAACAGAACTGCTTGCAGAATTTTCTTTAGATCAAAAACACAAGCTGTTTTATTCTAACGCTGAAAAATTTTATAGGGTATAAGAATAGTGAATTCTTGTTTATTTATTATTTGGTTATCCAAAAAGTAATATCAATTTTAATAAGAGAATTAAATGACAAAATTTAGTTTAAAAAATAAAGTCGCTATTGTAACAGGCGGCGGAAGTGGAATAGGTAAAGCAATTTCAGTAGCCTTAGCCGAACAAGGTGCAACTGTTCATATTTTAGATATGAACCTAGAAAATGCAATTGCGACAGTTGATGAAATTAAGAAGAATGGCGGAATAGCGCAAGGATACCAATGCAATGTAGCGAATCAAAATCAAGTGAAAGAAGTGATGCGGACTGTAACAGATCAAGCAAGCGTCGATATTTTAATTAATAATGCAGGTATCGCTCACGTTGGTAATATAGAAAACACAGCAGAAGAGGATTTAGATCGATTGTATGAAGTCAATGTAAAAGGGGTCTATAATTGTATCCAAGCGGTAATTAGTGGAATGAAAAACAGAGGCGGAGTTATTTTGAATATGGCTTCCATCGCTTCATCAGTAGGGATTTTTGATCGATTTGCCTATTCGATGACCAAAGGAGCAGTATTAACAATGACTTATTCCGTAGCCAAAGATTACGTGAAATATGGCATTCGTTGCAATTGTATTTCACCAGCACGAATTCACACCCCTTTTGTTGATGGTTTTATAAAAAAGAACTATCCTGACAATGAAGCTGAAATGTTTGAAAAATTATCAAAAACCCAACCTATTGGCAGAATGGGTGAACCCGAAGAAGTTGCCAATTTAGCCTTATATTTATGCTCAGATGAAGCCTCTTTTATTACAGGTTCTAATTATGCTCTTGATGGAGGTTTTACAACATTAAACGGAAACTAATAACTTAAAAATAATATTTAGCTATGAAATTAATACGATTTGGAACAGTTGGAAATGAAAAACCTGGAGTGCAATTAGAAAACGGAACTAGAATAGACGTATCCGCTTTCGGAAGTGATTATAACGAGGAATTTTTTGGTAATAATGGTATCGAAAAATTAGCAGATTGGCTAAAATCGAATCAGAGTAGTTGTCCAGTAATTGATTCAGACATTCGTTTAGGAGCGCCTTTGCCAAGACCTTCAAAAATTATTTGTGTGGGACTGAATTATGCACAACACGCCGCAGAAAGTGGTATGGATGTTCCCAAAGAACCCGTGTTGTTTTTTAAATCGACAACAGCCCTAATTGGACCAAATGACGATGTTATTATGCCAAAAGGAAGCACAAAAACCGATTGGGAAGTGGAGTTAGCCATCGTAATTGGCAAAAAAGCATCTTATGTTGAAGAAGCAGATGCTTTTGAACATATTGCAGGTTATGTATTGCACAATGATGTCAGTGAACGAGCTTTTCAATTAGAGCGATCAGGACAGTGGTGCAAAGGAAAAGGGTGCGATACATTTGCTCCAGTAGGGCCTTTTATTGCAACCAAAGACGAAATTCCAAACCCAAATAATCTCAACTTATGGTTGAAATTGAATGGGAATATAATGCAAAACAGCAGTACATCTGATTTTATTTTTAACGTACAAAAAGTAGTGAGTCATATCAGCCAATTTATGACCTTATTGCCAGGCGATATTATTTCAACCGGAACTCCTTTTGGAGTAGGTTTAGGTTTAAATCCTCCTCGGTACTTGAAAGAAGGTGATATTATGGAACTAGGAATAGACGGTTTAGGAGTTTCTTCGCAACGTGTAAAAGCATACGTTTAAGTCTTATGTGTTTTTTTTAAATAAATTAATCAAAAAGAATTCCCCGAGGCTTTGCCTCGAGGGTAAAAGAGGAAAGTTTGTAAACCTAAGCTTTCATCAAGCTAAAAATTCACTTTCTTCAAATAGATACCTCGTGAGATCTGCCTCGAGGTAGTTATACCGATTATGTATTCAATATAGTCCAATAAAAATTGGACTATTTTCATACTATATCGGCATTACACCAAATCTCTTTGGACTATTTTAAAAATTCG
>JAYVIK010000267.1:0-2891 GCA_043770265.1 Flavobacterium sp.
TATTATTTTTTAATATCATAACTAAAGGCAAAGATTGCTCCAATTCAAAAAGCTACCCCGATAAACATCGGATAGGTTTTGTTCAACATTTGTATACCCACAATTTCAAACTAACTATTGCGCATATATCGCATTTGTAGGAGTTCTAATAATACTGGAAACATGAGAATAATATTCAAATATATTAAAATTCCCCAAAAATCTATTGGACTTATCATTGATTTATTGCTCAGCTCTTCAATATCTTTCGGATATCGAAGCAAGTATCTATAGCTGTCAGTAGTGGATTTTCAATCGGAGTTGCCACACGATGCAATCGTGCGGCAGCGGGGTCTTCCAATCTAAGTGATCTCAAAAAGGAAGATGTATGAATTGTGTAAGTTATTTCAAGGATTTTATAACATTTTTGAAAGGTAAGGAATTTACCTTTGTTTTCGAAAATTATATAATTAAACATATTTTTTAATACAATTCCATAAGTATAAATAATTAACCCATAATAAAAAATAGTATGAACATTAAGAGAATTTTTGGAGCAATACTTACTATTCTCGGAATAGGGGGGCTCATTTATACTGCTATGTTTTTTGTTAATAACTCTGGTGGAACAAAGGATGTTAAAACAGTTGTTATTTATGGCATACTTGGTTTAATATTTTTTATAGCTGGAATTAGCTTGGTAAGAACCACAAAAGACGAGTCTTAATATTTTTGGAATAGGAAATTATTATCAGAATTTATTTGGGAGAATAATTTCTTGTCAACACCAAAGCTCGATGAACTAATGTACTTTTTTAAGCAAAATAACTGGTGTGGTAAAACCACCAGCCTATTCGTTTGCTATGCATATCTTTTAGGTGCTGTTAGGCACAGGGCCTTGCTGCGTGTCCATCATTTTCAATTTTTCTGAAATGGATGGAAGAAAAAAGTAAACTGATTTTTTATTGACTTTGGTTCCGTCAATTATAAATGCAGTTGAGTCTTGGTAGAGTGCTGTTGGATTTCTTAGGCGGCTTAGTGTCTGAGGTTAATTACTTGTCTGGGGTTTGTTTATCAAATCTGTTTTGTTTGTCTTTAAGGTCGCTTAATTCTCTCTGTCGGTAATGTCGAAGTCGGAAATCGTACCTCATGAATAAAATCCGCTATTAAAAATCCGAAGTCAACGTAGGCTAACAAAACGGTTCAGTCCACTTTTACCAATATTCTCTTTGTTGTTTTCTTACCACCAATAGTTAATGTATCACCACTTAGCATAAACTGCCTTGGCTGGTCGGTGTCAATATACCAGAGTAATGAGCCACCTTTTACATAATGTGTCACGATAGACTTTTTCCAATCAACAGCATATGTCCCAAAGTAGCTAAACGCATTGCTATAATAGTTTTCATAATAATTTACGTTTATGCTTTTTGCCGAATCCTCCGAAACTTTGATTGGCTTGTCGGTTGAAATGTTTATACTGACAACACCACTTTTAGTATAAATAAAATAACCTCTTGGCTGTCGACCATATCGGTCCTTCCATTTGCCTGTAAGCGAGTCAAAGTCTGAATATTCTATTATTCTCCAAGTACCAACTAATTTTTCTATTTGCTCATTAGACCGTTTGGGCACACTTGATTTTGTCCGATTTTGCCCGTACGAAGTCGATGATAAAGTCAGTAAGAATAAGAATACAACTAGAATGGATGTCTTGTTCATTTGTCAAAATTTAAAATCTTAAGTGTACGTCACTCTTCACGGAGCCTGCCCTATTCGCCAAAACATTTTGTATACCCGCAATTCCAAACTACCCATTGCGTATATATCGCATTTATAGGAGCTTAAATATTGTTGGAAACGTTAGAATATTATTCAAATATATTAAAATGCCCCAAAAATCTATTTGACTTAGCACTGATTTATTGACCAACTCTTCAATATCTTTTGGTAATCGATGCTAGTATCTATAGGTGTCGGTAGTGGATTTTCAACCTCATAATAATATTTTGAAGTTTAAATGATAAATACTATTGAGGTAAAAAGTAGCATCGGAGTTGCCACACGATGCAATCGTGCAGCATTGGGGCTTAATATTCCTTCTGCTGAAATTTTGGACAAAAGTTTAATAGTAGTACAACTACTCAATAACTTCCTTCTGCCCAACTTTTGGCAATACCGTATTGTAGGCATGTGCCATTTTTCACGTTAGAAGAAGCATTGTTTTTAGTTTGTCATTTAAGTCAGAAAGTTCATTTGCTGTCAGTCGACCTAGCAGACCTTTTGCTAATATTTTGTCCAATGTTGCAATTTTACTCGTCCTAATTAAAGATTCCTTTTTTAGACTATTAGATGAAGTTGGCATAAGTTGCACATCAGTGGTTTCTTGCCATTGTAACTGTGTAGTTATAAAGCAAACGGTCAAGTCAAGTGTTGTTTCAGCAAGAATAACTGCCGGTCTTAATTTGCTACCTGTCAAGTTTGTGAATGGAAAAGGTATAAGTACAATGTCTCCTTTAGCCATTGTAAACTTCTTTTAGGTCCGTAATTGAATAAATTTCTTCTTCGTTATTTAAGAAGTCAAATGCCTGACTTTCAGAAGCCAATTTTTGTATTCCGTTTGTCAATTCTTGTTCTTCGTAACGTTTAAAAACAAAATCTGCAAAGTCTGAAATTTCTTCGGCTTTGTCTTCAGGAAGCTGATTAATAGCTTTCAAAGTGCGTTCAATAATAATTTGTCTTGTCATGTTGCTAAAACTTATAACCAAATTTAGTTATTATTTTCGAATTTAAGGATATCCACGGGCATTGCCCCAACATTAAAGTATTCTCGATGTTTTGTGGGGCCAATTTAGACAATAAAAGGTCGCCCCACAAAATGTTGAGAATAAATTCGTTGGACGAATTCTATG
>JAYVIK010000268.1:0-7863 GCA_043770265.1 Flavobacterium sp.
ATAACCATCAGCGAAAAGATCAAATTCTGGCAGCAAGTGATGGAATATGCACACAATCGTGGAATTGAAGTTTACCTGTTCAACTGGAACATTTTTACGCTTGGCGAAATGGGAAAATACGGCATTACTCAAGAACGTAATAATGAAACAACCATCGCCTATTTCAGAGCTTCGGTTCGGGAAATGGTTTTGACTTATCCATATTTGTCGGGGTTTGGGATTACGGCTGGTGAAAATATGCCCGAAAAAAAAGACGATAAATACAGCAAGGAACAATGGCTTTGGAAAACGTATGGAGAAGGAATCCGTGACGCACAAAAAAAGCAACCTGATCGGAAAGTAAGGCTGATTCATCGTTTTCATATGACCGGACTCGACGAAATTAATACTGAGTTTAAAGATTTTCCAACGAAACTGGATTTGAGCATCAAGTATTCTATTGCTCATATGTATTCAATTCCCAACCCCCCGTTTGCAAAAGGGGCTTTTGAGATTCTTCCCAAAGATCAACGGATGTGGCTGACGGTAAGGAATGACGACATCTATAGTTTTCGCTGGGGAAATCCGACCTATTCACGTCAGTACCTGAATGCAATTCCAGGGCCAGATAAGATTGCTGGTTTTTATATGGGCTCCGATGGTTATTGTTGGGGACGTGATTTTCTGGGAAAAGACGGAGCTGCGGTTCGTCCGTTGATTATTCAAAAACAGTGGTATTCGTTTATGCTTTGGGGGCGTTTGAGTTACAATCCAAATTTGCCCGATGAGTTGTTTCGCAAAACTCTCGAAATCCGTTTCCCCGAAGCACAGTCGCAGACGCTGATGAATGCTTGGTCGGCCGCTTCGATGGTCTTTCCCTGGATAACACGGTTATCGTGGGGAGATATTGATGTGCGTTGGTTTCCAGAAGCCTGTTTCAGTCACAAAAACTACAAAGGGTTTTATACTGTAAAAGATTTTATGGAAGTTGACCCGATGCCTGGAAGTAATATTCAAAATATTAATCATTGGGCTCAGGATTTTCACCTGAATAAGACTGAAACCCTCATGTCTCCTGTGGCTGTTGCCGATAGCATATCGAAATACTCAAGGTTGGCACAGATTTACCTGCAACAATTGCCAGCTCAAAAACAAGGTTCGGTCGACGAACTGACACAAACACTGGGTGATATTGAAGCATTTGCAACTATTGGAAACTATTATCAGGAAAAAATAAGAGGTGCCTGCTCACTTGCACTCTTTAACTTTTACGGTTTACAGCAGGATAAAGACGATGCTATCGACCACTTGACCAAAGCCAAAGTTTTCTGGATTCGGTACGCCGAGATCTACGATTCGAAATACAAACCGGCAAACTATAACCGAGTGGGTTATGTAAATATTCTTGATCTGGTTGAGAAAACCGAAAAGGATATTCAGTTGGCAAAAGATTGGAAGGTCGGTGATATCAAGGAATACAAAAGGAAACCAATTACTGAAAATACATTCGGAAAATAAGATTATGCGAAGTAAATTGAATCGCTTAATTTTATTTATTACAGCATTTTGCGTTAGGGATTGAAGTGAAAATCCTTTTTGGTGGCATTTTTTGCCGCCAAAAAGATTGTAACGTAAAGCCCGACCCTTGGGAAACGCCCATATAATTAAATTTCTAATTGCTGTTAATTGTAGAATAAAGCCTTGTAAATCAAATTGGAGGTTGTGGAAAATAGGTTGTTTAGGTAAATAAAAAAAAGGCTTGTCAATCCAATAAAATACGAATATAAAACTTAACTTTTAAAAAAAATGAAGACAATTTTAAAGTGCACCTTAATTTTAGTAGCATTTTGTTCGACAGGAACAAAAACTTATGCTCAGAAAAAAACAAAAAAAAGCAATGAATCACAGTCGTCGGTGAGGATAATTGAGGCCGATGTTAATCAGGTTAAAGGACCAACTGTGAAAATGTGGCAGGAATGTGTGGGCGCGGGTCGTGCTAATGAAGGTTTGCGTGCCGATTGGCAGGAACAATTAAAACTAGTAAAAAAAGAGATTGGGTTCAAATACATTCGTATGCACGGACTTTTACACGATGATATGGGCGTTTATTTTGAAGACAAGAAAGGAAACCCAATCTACAACTGGCAGTATATCGATCAGCTGTATGATTTTCTGCTGAGTATTGATGTAAAGCCGTTTGTTGAATTATCATTTATGCCGAAAGCTTTGGCCAGCGGAGATAAAACCATTTTCTGGTGGAAAGGTAATATTACACCACCCAAATCCTATGACAAATGGTATGATTTTATGAAAGCCCTTACCGAACATTTTACCGAGCGCTATGGTGCTAGTGAAGTAAAAACATGGTATTTCGAAGTCTGGAATGAACCCAATATTAGTCCGTTTTTTACAGGAACCATGGTCGATTATCTAAAATTATACGACTATACCGCGAAAGCGATTAAAGCAGTCAATCCGGACTATAAAGTTGGTGGCCCTGCAACTGCAGGAAATGGTTGGATTAACGAAACTATCGAGCACTGCGTCAAAAACAATGTACCTATAGATTTTATTGCTACCCATGATTATGCAGTTAAACAAGGGTATTTCGACGCATCGGGTGAAACTGCTACGTTGTTAGACCAAGATCCGAAAGCGATTACCAAAAATGTTACTGCTTCGAAAAACAAGATTTTGGCTTCAGCTAAACCCAATCTCGAATTGCATTATACCGAGTGGAGTACCTCGTACACGCCAACTGATCCAATTCACGACAGCTACCATTCAGCGGCTTTTATTCTTGATAAAATGAAAGGAACTGAGAATATTGCCAACTCGATGTCGTACTGGGTTTTTACTGACATTTTTGAAGAAAATGGACCGCGTAAGACCCCGTTTCATGGTGGTTTTGGCTTGCTAAACTATCAAACGATTAAAAAACCGGCTTATTACTGCTACCAATTCTTAAACAAATTGGGATCTAGCGAGATAAAAAACGCTGATCCAGCTTCATGGATCTGCAAAAACAATAAAGGCGACATACAGGCTTTATTCTGGGATTTTACATTGACTCAACCCACTGACAGTGTAAACAATCAGGTGTATTATCGCCGGGATTTGCCTTCGAAAAACAAAGGTGTAACGAAACTCAAACTCACAAATGTCCCTGAGGGAACTTACCAACTTAAAGTGAGCAAAGTAGGTTATCAGAACAATGATGCCTATGCTACTTATATGAAATTAGGTTCACCATCGCAATTGACTAAAAAACAGGTTCAAACCATTCAGGATGCGAATTCCGGTACTCCATTTGTAAATGATGTTATCACTGTTGGTTCAGATAAAGTTTTTAATTATCAGCTGAGTATTCGTGAGAACGATGTTTTTCAGGTAGAACTAATTAAAAACTAACAACTATGCTGAATGCTAACAAATTTTTTTTGAAGGGTTTGTATTGAAGTTCGTAATGGGTATTTATTCAAAAAGAATTCCCCGAGGCTCTGCCTCGTGGGTAAAGTGGAAAGTTTGAAAACCTTAGGTTTTCATATGTTTTGAAAAAGCATAACTTTTTAAAAATGGGATAACATATTTATTAAAGTCAGAATAAGACTTTGTTGTTGTATCATTTGATTTTCCCATTGAAGTACAGGGAAAAAGTTATTACAGAAGAAATAGGCGAGGGATTGAAAGAAATCTGTATTGAAATTTGTGAAAGGTATGAGATTAATTTTATTGAGATTGGTTATGAGGAAGATCACGTTCATTTTTTGATACAAAGTGTTCCTTCAAATTCAGTTGAGAAAATGATTAGGACAATAAAAAGTATAACGGCAAAAGAACTTTTTAAAAGATTTCCAGAAATAAAGAAAAAATTATGGGGAGGTAATTTTTGGACAAGTTGTTATTATGCAAACACAGTTGGTCAATATGCAAATGAAGAAGCAATTAGGAAATATGTTGAAAATCAAGGTAAGCCAAAAGAAATATACAAGAAAATTTACTCAAATCAACTAACACTGTTCTAATACCTCGTGGGCTCTGCCCCGAGGTAGTTTATTAAAATTTAGATTCTGTTTATTCTATTCAACAGCAAAAAAGTTATGATTTAACTTGCCAAGTGAGTCAAAAATTGAAAAATATATGAGAATAAAAAAAAAAAGAATATTTATAAATTAACGAAACAGTGACAATTAAAACTGGAACAAACCTAAAATAAATTATAGATTATGAACATCAACAAAATTTCATTAGCATTTGCAATAATTATTGCCACGACCATAGTAAGTTGTGGCGGAGGATTAGAAACTGACCAAGTATACACTACGCCAAAACCAACTCCTGAGTCCAATGCTACTACCTTAAAATCAGCCGCTACATTTCCTATAGGAAATATTGTTTCAGCGAATAGACTATCTGGTTCTGATAATAATTTCACCTCTATATTAAACAAAGAATTCAACAGCATCACTGCGGAAAACGACATGAAAATGGGAGCAATGTTTACTGGACAAAACACCTATGATTTTAGTAGAGGAGATGCAATTGTAGCTTATGCTAAAGCAAATGGATTTAGAGTTCATGGGCATGCCTTGGTTTGGCATGCTTCAATACCTACGTGGTTAAAAAATTTCACAGGAACAAATGCAGAATTTGAAGCACAAGTTAAAGGATATATAAAAGCAACGGTAGCGCATTTCGCTCTTGCTAAAACTACCGATGGAAAATCAGTTGTAGCAAGTTGGGATGTTGTAAATGAAGCCTTTACAACCGAAGCTCTTGCAGGCCCGTTTTATGCTAAATTAGGTCCAGACTATGTTGCCAAATGTTTCACTTGGGCAAGAGAAGCGAATTCCGAAGTTAAATTATTTTACAATGATTATAATTTAGACAGTCAAACATCAAAAGTTAAGAGTGTGGTTGATATGGTGGCCGATTTCAAAAAAAGAGCTATTCCTATAGATGGAATTGGTTCTCAAATGCACGTAGGTTATTCTTATCCTGGCATGACGACCATTAGTAACACCTTATCACCTCTTGTGGGTACTGGATTATTAATCCATTTCTCTGAATTGGATATGTCTGTCAATAGAGATTTAGTGTTAACATCTTTTACAGCAGAAAGATCAAATGCTCAAAAGGAAAAGTATAAAAGCATAGCGGTTTTGTATAAAACAATTCCAAGTGCCCAAAGATTTGGAATTACATTTTGGGGAGTTAGAGATGATGACTCTTGGTTAAGAGGCTGGCCTGTGGTAACGGAATACGAATGGCCATTATTGTTTGACTCAAATTATGGTTACAAAGCAGCCTATACTGGATTTCTGGATGGATTAAATCAAAAATAAAAATATGAAGTTAACAAAAACCTTATTGTCGTTAATGACAGCAACGCTTGTATTAAGTGGTTGCTCATCGGCACAAAAAAAAACTGATTCAACCGTTTCACTTAAAAATGCTTATGTAAAAAATTTCAATATAGGAACTGCATTAGACACCAATCAAATCTTAGAAACCAACCCATTGGTTACAAGTTTGATTGCAAAAGAATTTAACAGCATCACTCCTGAAAACTGTATGAAATCGATGTTTCTACAGCCTGAAAAAGATAAATTCGATTTCAAAATGGCAGATAAATATGTTGCTTTTGGAGAAAAACACAAAATGTTCATTCACGGACATACTTTGATTTGGCATAGTCAACTACCATCTTGGTTGAGTAAAGTAAAAGATAGTGTGGTGATGTCGGAGGCGATGACAAAACATATTAGTACCATCGTAGAAAAATACAAAGGACGTATTGGTTCTTGGGACGTGGTCAATGAGGCTTTGAATGAAAATGGTACTTTGAGAAAGTCTGTTTTTTTAAACTCTTATGGTAAAGATTTTTTGACACATGCCTTCAAATTAGCTGCCAAAGCTGATCCAAAAACCGATTTGTATTATAACGATTACAACTTATGCAATGCAAAAAAACGAAAAGGAGCGGTAGAATTGGTAAAAAATTTACAAAAAAAAGGTGCTAAAATAGATGGCGTTGGGGAACAAGGGCATTGGAATTTGACCTCTCCTTCATTGGATGAAATTGAGCAAACTATATTAGATTTTTCTGAATTGGGTGTTAAGGTTGCTATTACAGAATTAGACATTAGTGTATTGCCTAATCCTCGGGATGTGGTTGGAGCAGATGTAAATCAAAAGGCGGAAGCCAGCGAAAAAATGAATCCTTATCCAAAAGTGCTACCAGATTCTATTCAAACCCAATTGGCAGAACGTTACGAAGCCATTTTCAAACTGTTTCTCAAACACCAAGACAAAATTAGCAGAGTTACCTTCTGGGGTGTAAATGACGGACAATCTTGGCTGAATGGTTGGCCAATGAAAGGAAGAACCAACTATCCCTTGCTTTTTGATCGTGAATTCAAACCTAAAGATGCATACAACAAAGTATTGAAACTGAAAGAAACAAAAAAATAAAACGAAGGACGATTGCCCAAATACCATCATCTATTATTTAACATTAAAATTTAAAAACAACAACCAAAAAACAGCCTATAAATTGATGACAAATTTGTTTTTAGCAAAAGCTTATTCTACTCTATTTATAATTCCAAATTAATTTACATAACCAAAAAAATGAATTCTATTTAACAAAAATTATCCGTAAAAGAAAAAATTGGATACAGTCTTGGTGACCTCGCCGCCAATTTAGTATTTCAAACATTGATGACTTATCTTGCCTATTTTTATACGGATATATATGGATTATCACCCACGCATGCTTCAATAATAATGCTCGTTGTTGGATTGATTGCCGCTTTTATTTTCAATCCAATTATTGGAGTTTTAGCCGATAGAACCAACACTAAATGGGGGAAATTTCGCCCGTGGATTTTATGGACAGCCATTCCATTAGGTGTTATTGCGCTATTAGCTTTCACAACTCCCAATTTTTCTTATCAAGGAAAAGTAATTTATGCCATTGTAACCTATTCCCTTTTACTATTATTTTATGCCAGTAATAATTTGCCTTATTCAGCATTAAGTGGAGTAATTACAGGAGATATGTCTGAAAGAAATAGCTTGTCCTCCTACCGATTTGTAGCTGTTATGTTTGCCCAATTCTTTGTACAAGTATTTAGGGTCTGCTGAAAAACTCAGAGACACGTTTATTTTTTAAAGTTATAAAAGACAGTGTTGATAGGTGTGATTTTCATTTAAATCACACCTATTTTCGTTTGTTTCTGTTTTTTGAAGCATCGTGGATCCATAAATACAACGGAAAATATTATTTCTCCTATTCAACTGGGGATACTCACTATATATGTTATGCTACTGGAGACAATCCTTATGGGCCATTCACTTACCAAGGTAGAATTCTGAATCCAGTAATTGGTTGGACCACGCATCATTCTATCTGTAAAGTGCAGGATAAATGGTACTTATTTTATCACGATTCGAGTTTGTCAAAAGGTATTACTCATTTAAGATCCGTAAAAGTAACTGAAATTACTTATAATGAAGATGGTTCAATTGTAACCATCAATCCTTATAATCATTAGGAATAAAAAAATAATTTTTGCTTTATAAAACTATCCTTAATTGACTAATTAATAACAAATTCAAATACAAATTTTAGAAAATTACCAGCTTATATTATGCTGGTAATTCGATTTATAAACTATATTTAGTCATCCCTTAAATACGCTGTAATAAATTGATTGTTATTAACTTGTATATAAAAAGTCATTGTTGTCCGATAAAAGTAAATAAAAAAGAAGCCATAAATATGGCTTCTCAATTAAAATCGTAATTTAGAGTTGCAAAATTCAAATAACGATGAGTAAAAGTAATTATTTTTCCAGTAAATCTGTTTTCGGACAGCTG
>JAYVIK010000269.1:0-23196 GCA_043770265.1 Flavobacterium sp.
GGGTTTCGTGGATTTTCGATTTTTCCTGATTGATCAAATTGATTTCTGTAATGTCTGTCATTATGATTAACTTCATCAGAATTTTGAAAACCTCTTTGACTGCCCAAAACATTGTCTAAATTTCTTAACTTGGCTGCATTATCCATATTTTGGCTACTCTCCAAATCATCATATCTGCCACGAGTTTCATCATTAAAATTTCTTGAATTTTGAAAACCTGGATTATTCTGCACATTTCGTGGAATTTCAATTTTTCCTGATTGATCAAATTGGTTTCTGTGATGCCTATCATAATTATTGACTTCATCAGTGTTTTGAAAACCTCTTTGATTGCCCAAAACATTGTCTAAATTTCTCAATTTGGCTGCATTATCCATATTCTGACTATTTTCCAAATCATCATATCTTCCACGAGTTTCATCATTGAAATTTCTTGAATTTTGAAAACCTGCATTATTTTGCGCATTTCGTGGATTTTCAATTTTTCCTGATTGACCAAATTGACTTCTGTAATGCCTATCATTACTATTGATTTCATCAGTGTTTTGAAAACCTTTTTGATTAGCCAAAACATCCTCCAAATTTCTTAATTTGGCAGAATTGTCCATCTTCTGACTATTCTCCAAACCATTAAACCTGCCTTGGTTTCCATCATCAAAATTTCTTGAATTTTGAAAACTTGCATTATTTTGCGCATTTCGTGGATTTTCAATTTTCCCTGATTCATCAAATTGGTTTCTGTAATGTCTATCGTTATGATTGACTTCATCAGTGTTTTGAATATTTCTTTTACGACCCTCAACATTATCTAAATTTCTTGATTTAGCTAAATTATCAGCATTCTGACTATTCTCTAAACCATTGAATCTGCCTTGGTTTACATCATCAAAATTTCTAGAATTTTGAAAACTTGCATTATTTGGCGCGTTTCTTAGATTTTCAATTTTTTCAGATTGTTCAAAATGGGCTCTATTTTCCCTATCATAATTATTGAACTCATCAGCGTTTTGAAAACTTCTTTGACGTCCCTCAACATTGTCCAAATTTCTTAATTTACTTGAATTATCAATATTCTGACTATTCTCCAATCCATTAGGCCTACCTTGTTTTCCATCATTAAAATTTCTTGAATTTTGAAAACTTGCATTAGGTTGGGTATTTCTTAGATTTTCTAATTTTTCTGATTGTTCTAATTGAGATCTATTATCCATTTCATAATTATTAAATTCATCATTCTTTTGAATATTTCTTTGACTACCCGCCAAGTTTCCTAAATTTCTTGAGTGAGCTAAATTATTCACATCTTCATTACTTTCTTGACTATTAAGTCTGTTTTTGCTCGTTTCGTCAAAATTATTTACTTTTTTGAAATTTGCATTAATTTGCGGATCTTGTCGATTTTCCGTTTTTTCTAAATTCTCAAATTCAGACATATGATTTTCATCTTTATTATTATTAAACTCACTGATTTTTTGAGAACTTTTTACGTTGAGCAAACTATTGTCATTTTCTAAGCTCTCTGCCTGCACAATACTGTCATTATCAAGAATGATTTCAGATTCATCAATAATTTCAGGACTTTGCTCTTGCAAATTTATTGCATTTTGGCTACTTTCGATATTTTGAGCATTTTCAGTATTTGAACTATCATCAGTACTATTTAAACTTTCTGTATTTTGAATAATTCCTAAACTTTCAAATTTCTCTAAATGCGAATTATGCAGTTTTTTATCTACATTTTTCGAAAATTTATCATCATTTTTTACCTGTATCGTATTAGTATCATCAACATAAGAATGACTTGAACTTTCTAAATCTTCATCATTTTCTAGCTGAATCGTAGTAGTATCATCAACATAAGAATGAATTATACTTTCTAAATCTTCATCATTTTCTAACTCTATTGCAATTATATCTTCAACATCAGAATAACTTGTATTTTCTAAATCTTCATCATTTCCTAACTGTATTTCAATAGCATCATCAACATCAGAATAACTTGTATTTTCTAAATCTTCGTCATTTTCTAGCTGTATTGTAGTAGTATCATCAACATAAGAATGAATTATACTTTCTAAATCTTCATCATTTTCTAACTCAATCGTAATTTTATCTTCAACATCAGAATGACTTGTACTTTCTAATTTTTTTTCATTTTCCTCCTGTATCGTAATAGTATCATCAACATCAGAATGACTTGTACTTTCTGTATTAGTATCTTTTTCTAATTGTTCTGACTGTTCAAAACCGTCAGTATTTTTATTGTTATTAATTTCTTTATAATTATTATAAAAATCTAAGTATGGATTTTTTAAATTTGGATCAGATTGTTCATTTGCAGAAATTTGCGACGTATGATTGTAAGTAAAATTTCTATTGTTTTCAAAATAGTTTTTATCTAATATTGTATTTTCGGGTTCAACTACAATAACTGTTTTGGCTTTTTCATTAGCCACCTCTTCTTCATTACGAATAGCCTCTTCGAGATGTTCATTTAAAAATGATAAATCTCCATCAAATTTCATGTCAGTATATTTTTTCATTTTTTACCTATTTTAAATCTGTGTTGTTATTTTCTCCTTGACTATCTCCTGTTGACAAATAGTATCCTTTTTCGTTTTCATTTCCTTCAACCATGTTTTCAAGACCACCTTCTGCTTCCACCTCTTTGCGATACAATTCTTCATAATCTGGCGTGTATAATGCGTCAGGAACTACATGCACATCAAAATCACAAATCAATTTATCTACCTTTTTCAAATTACCATAAACATAAATAAAATGATTCACTAAACCAATATTTTTGTTACTGTCGTAGGTCAATTCAATAATGCCCGTACTCTGTGCTGGGACAACTTGTAATATTCCTTCTTTCAAGATAATACATCCACAGGAAGTGAGTATATCTGTAATTTTGAATGGAGAATCACTCTTGTTTTGAAGTTTAATTACAATTTTTAACTTTTGACCTTGAACTACTGGATAATAATGCCTTACTGAATCTATTACCACTACTTCTACCAAATTTTCTTCAGAATTGCAGGAAGTTAAAATCAAAAAAGATACAAATACAGTAACTAAATGAGCTAATTTCCGAATATTGAAGAAAAATAAATTATTTATACAAATATATTTCATCACAAGCAAATTTATTATAAGTTTTGTCACGAACAACTATTACTGTTATCTTATCGGTTGATTTTAAATTAACCGATGTTTCTAAACCAAGTCGTTGTGCACTTTCAGACATCTTAACTGTTGGGATTATAGTTTTAACACTAACATCGTTCACTAAAACTTGTATTTTTTCTGGTGCTCTCAATTTTAAATGTTCATCAAGCAGGAAATTTAATTTAATATGAAACAATCCAGAATCATTTAATCCCTCAATTTTAGCGGTCAAATCAGCAGTGCTTGCCAACAACCAACCTGTATGATAATCGAAGGGTAAACCGGGGGTGTTATCAGTCAATACTCCAGCTTCAGAGTAATCTTCGTCTAATTCACTCGTGACCTTCAAAAGATTTTTAGACAATAAATTAGGTTTCAATTTGGCATCTAACAGTACATTTTTCACGTCTTTTAAGTAATTCATAACCATACCATTGCTTTCTCGGGTAAGAAGAACATCGTCAATTTTGAATTGTGTTTCAAAATCACTAAAACGACTCCTAAAATCGTCATTAATCAAAATTTGGTTGTCTTGACTTTTGGCAAATCCAAAGGTGTCGTCAAATCCGCTAGCCAGATTAATTTGCATTGCCGAATATATTAATCCCGTATGTAATTGACTTAATTTAATGTTAATTTCATCAGTGTCGCCAGATTTTTGGTCCCCAATCGAATTATAAAAATCAAAAAAATCTTTTTTATTGAGATACGTTTTTGTCATCTTACCAACACCATTATAAAGATCTAGGCTATACCTTTTTGTTTGCATCACTTTTTCAAGACCTAAAATATAATTAGCTATTAAATTACCAGAACTTCCGTAATAAAATTTACAAAACCTGTTTACCAATTGGTTTACATCTAGTGTTGGATCTTGCATTAAAGCTGCTAATACATAAGTATGCACTTCATTAAAAGTGCTATAATCATAACCAGCACCATTTGCAAAAATTCCGTTTATATTTAACTTTTTATAAAAATCAAAATTCGTTTTACAAACAGACAATGTTGCAAAAGGTGTCAAATAATCATCAAAGTTAGAGATGTAGTCCCAAACATATATAGAATTACAAACCTTATGCCAATTGTCAACTTTTGACGCGAATGATTTAACAAAAGCATTATTGCTATCCATATTTACTTTTCTTGGAATATCTATGGAACTGATAATAATACCGGTGTTTTTTGGCATCAGTTTCAATGGAGGCGTTTTAACAGATAAATAATCAATTGTAAAAAACTCATGTTTCGGAAAACGAATTGCTAATTTATTTACCAAAGCAATTACCGAAAAGCTTGAATTCCCCTTACTATTTCCTAGTTTTGTACAAGATGTGCAGGTACATACTAAATTATTGTCTGATGGTGATATTACAAACTTTTGGTGACTGTGTTCTTTTTCGCCATAGTTTTCGATCACAAAATTTTCTAAAAAATTATACATTTCGGGTTTACCAAAACACAATTGATTTTTATTTAGTTGGCCATCCACAATGCTGTAATAAACATTTTTAGGGTTTTTATTTATAACATTAAAAATCTGATGTCCCCAAATTCCCCAATCATTTTCTACATTATTAGTATTTACTATTACATCATAATCCTCTGCCAAATTGGCTTTCAAATGTGGTTCTCTGTAAGTAAATGCAAATTTTAGTTTTTTTGATGCTCCAAAATCTACTATCGCAGGGGGCAAATCATCTGCTTTAATTATTGAATTATTTTCGCTTAAAGCCTGAAAATACTGGTAATACAACCAATACAATGTTTTTTTTGAACTTGCCTTTAATGTTAATTTATTATCCCTTTTAATTATTTCATAATCGGCATCTAGATTTTTATCTACGGCAACATTTATAAATTGAACTTTAGACTCATCTGCCGGAATCTTATCCTTACCTTGTTTTAAAACAACTCCTTCGCCTGAACGCTTTTTAAAATGATTATATAGATAGTCCACTTCTGTCACATTGTCATCAGTAGCTGCCATAACAACATAGTGGTCAAAAGCAATTGATTGTTCGTCTTGAACTGCCATTCCACAAGAAATTAAAAAAGAAAACAATGCGCTAAATAATATCATCTTCATAAAGAATAAATCGCTGTAAAATATAAATTATACAAATTACTGTACTCTTTTGGCTGAAATTTGAAATTGTACCAATTCCCCAATACACTTAATGTCAAACGTTTGTTAACCATATATTGACCTCCAGCGCCAACCATCGAGTTAAATGCGTTATAGGTGTTGTAAAGCGATAAATCTAAAGCTCCAGCCTCTGGCACCGTTCCTACAGATGCCATAGCCATTAAATGACTTCTGCCATCATTGAAAATATAAAATTTAGACTGTCCCAATATATTATACAAAGTTAATGAATCTTCGGTTGAGTATAAAAGTCCTTTAACATTTAACCATACATCCTCGCCTTTATGTGAAACTCCAGCTACTAAATTGGTCAAAGTGTACACATCAGGCAAATTCCTGTAGCCCAATCCAAGCTCTAATTCATAGTCTTTTGCAAAGCTTCTAAAAATACTAGCATTAGCAATAACTTTAGCAAAATATTGTGTTCCAAAGCCTACATTTGCAATAAAATAGGTCTTTTTATTTAGCACATGCGTCCATTCAGCTTGAGCTAAAAGTCCCATACCAAGATCTCTTCCAGAATAATTCAAACGAGCTGCATAAGTATTTGTGGCGGACGAAAAACGTGTATAATCTATAGTTGCTAATGAACTGACAAGGACTTGATCAGCAAAACGACTTCTTAAGTAATTGATTGAAATTTGATTTTTATATACCTTATTTTGCAACCATTCCATTTCTCTTAGAAAACTAGCTTGTTCTGTTGGCGAAGGGGTATAAAACTTCATGAATTCATAAGCTTTTACGTAATCTTTAATTAACAAATAGGCCAAACCTTTTTGGTACATTAGTTCTTTATTGTTTGGATTGTACTGCAAAGCACTATCCGTAACAACCATTAATTGTTGTGCATCTTTATTTTTGTATAAAATTTTTCCATAATCTAAAGCGTATTGCGAATACGTATTTACAACGTCTTTATTGTAAGGATTTGTGATTAATAACTCTTTCAGTAAATTACCAGCTTCTTCGTACATTTCATTTTTACTTAATGCTTCAGCGTATTTCGTTTTAAATACGATGCTATCTGGATTTGCTTCAATTGCTTTTTGTGAATACTTCAACATCAATTTATTATCATTAATACCGAATGCGGTGTTCATTGCATAAGTATATGCTAATTCACTTTCTGGATTTATAGCAATAATTCTATCAGCAACTTCAAAAACTTTTTGTACCTGACCCGCATCAACTAGCTTCTTTAAGAACTTGGTACCAATTTCATCATAAGCAATTAAATAATTGTCATATTCGCTCTGATTTAACTTTGTAAGGAAATCTTCGTAATAATTAAGTGCTTCTTCATCTCGATCCATTGCAATCAATACACCTACTTTACGAAGTTTATTGCTGTTGTTATTTGGATATTCCCTGTTTAATTTTTCAACAGTTTCATATGCTTCTTGCTTTCTGCTTGTTTTTAAATAGGCCTCGGTTAACTCCTGAAGACAAACTTCAGTATAATCATTTTTGGCTAGTTTAGTTAAAAATGTCAATTGAATTAAAGCCTCACTGTACTGTTGGTTAAAAATATTTTGACGTGCCAATTTATATTGATAATTAATATAATTGTCACGAATGTCAGCATCTTCAGGGAAACGGTTGTATAACTTAGTTAAAACTGCATTTGCTTTGGAATCATTTCCCATTTGAGTATAAAGTGTGTACTCTTTCGCCATCAATTTTTTGTTTTCTCCCCCAGATTTTTTGGCCATATTAATAAAATTCTGTGCATCGGTGTAGTAACCTTTAGCCAAAGAAGTGTTTAACATATAATCCAAAGCCTCGGGATTTCCTGGTGAACGTTCTAAAATTTTACCGTATAAAGTATAAGGATCTTTGTCATTTTGGACGCGTGCACTTTCCAGAAGCAATTGATTGTATAATGCGGTTAGCTGACCATTCCCTTTATTTTTAGATTTAATAAAACTTAATGCTTCATTGATATCGCCACTATCAGCTAATATTGAAGCTTTTTTTGTAATTAAATAACTATTAGTAGGCATGTAAGTTAATGCTTGATTTGCATAAACGAGTGCTTTGTCAAAATCGCCTGCCGCCAAATGAGTATTAATCACATCCACGTATAAATTAGGATTTGTTTTATCAACAGTCATTAATTCCTCAGTCATCTTTAAAGCTGCATCGACTTTACCCGCTTTTTTAAGGTTTCGAATCTCGGTTTGGAGGTTGTATCGATAATCTTCTTTTATTTGACCATCTTCTGGATAAATTTGATTGATACGTTTGAGCAACCTATTTGCTTCAACGGTGTTACCTTGCAATCTATATACCTCTATTTTTTTACGCCAAAGCCCTTTCCAGTATGGATTTACTTGTAAAAGCTCATTGATATAACAAATTGCGGCCGAATAATGTTTATCTTCGATTTCAACGTTTGTCAAAATCTGTTTTGCATCCACGTTGTTTGGATCATATTGCAAACTTTTAATTAAATTAAATCTTGCCTTATCATTATTTTTTTTCTCGTGATAATATTTGCCATTTAACATTAATAAATCAGCGTCATAAGGGCTTTCTTCTAGACCTAAATCCAACACTTGCTTGCCCTCTTCCAAGCGGTTTTGTTTGAATAATTTGTTGGCTTTTTGAAAAGTAGATTCTTCAATAATCTGTGCGCTTGCTGTTGTTGTAACTATATTAACACATAGCACTACCATCACGAAAGTGATGTATTTTTTTAGGGGGAGATTTTTTGTACACATAATAATTTATACTTGTATTGTTTGAATGCTTGTTTCTTTTGACTTAGTTGCTTTCGGAGCAGTCGATGCTTGTCTTGTCATGGTTCCCCACTCAAAAGTACTTTTAGTCAAATAATCTATATACCCTCTAATATTAAAAAAAACAATTAAAGGATGGTAAATAATCGGTTCTGCTAAACAAAATAGAATTAATCTAAGATATTCTCTGTTTTTAAAACGTCGTTCTAAAAGTCTTTCATACAAAAGAGTTGTCATTGATAAACTGAGTCCAAAAATATAAGAAAAAAATAACATTAAAAAAGCTGTATTCCAATTAACTCCTCCAACAATTATCAGATAAATTGTAGCTAAATAACCGAATGTTTCAATAATTGGTGCTAAAAATTCGAAGAAAAAAATAAATGGAAATGAAATCAATCCCATTTTTTTGTATTTTCTATTGAATACATATTGCCAATGCACCGAGAATATTTGATACAAACCTCTTGACCATCTTGTTCTTTGGCGGTTTAAAATACGAAAATTTGGTGGCCCTTCGGTCCAAGCACAAGTATCTGGGACAAGATCAATTTTGTAAGGCTTTTGATAATTAATCATATACGCAATCATCCTAGTAGTCATGTCCATATCTTCCGCGTGAGATAAAGGATCATAGCCTCCAGCACCAATGGCAATTTCTTTATCAAACAATCCTAAACCACCAGAGACATTACTAATTGCATTGATGGTTGAAAATCCAAGTTTTCCAATATAATAACTTCGTAAATATTCAATTTCTTGATATAAGGGAAACATTCTAACAGGCAATCTAGTTTCTAACAAAACGCCATCTTCTACAACACAACTATTTACCATCCGCATCGTAGCCCCAACGGCAATTACACGTGTTTTTGTAGTAATTACTGAAAGAATCATTTTTGTTAGTGCTTCACGGTCAAGAACACAATCCACATCGGTACAAATAAAATAGGGGTATTTAGCAACATTTACACCAGCATTCGAGGCATCTGCTTTTGTTCCACCATTTTCTTTATCCACCACAATTAATCTTTTGAATTCTGGATTAGTAGATTTAAAGATACGCTTAAATGGCTTTGTTTTAATTTTCTCAACATAAGCATAAGTAGTTTCGACCAATTCAAAATTATCAATTAGCAGTTGTAGCGTATCATCTTTGCTACCATCATTTATAATTACAACCTCAAATGTTGGATAATTTACGGTAAGAAACGAAGTCACATTATTAATAATAGTTGCTTCTTCGTTATATGCTGGTGCCACGATTGAGATACCAGGTATAAATGGAGATTCTCTAAATATTTTTTGTGTGTCAGAACTCTTTTGCGCTACCAACTGTCTTAATTTGAAAAACGCCAAAATCGCTAGTGAAGTGTAAATTACAACTAGTGAAAAAGCATAAAAAAATATTACAAATTGGTATATATATAAAAATGTCTCCATAAATTTTTAATAAATTAATTTAAAAGTAACGGATTTTTAATGTGTTCAAAAATGAGGTAATCAAACCCTTTTGAGTCACGTTCTAAAACTTCGATTACACGTTGACCATTTTTTTCTGTTTTGAAAATCGCTTCTCCCAAAGCCAATTTCAAATCAGTTTCGTATGCACTTTCAAATGCGCGAACATAGAAAGGCAAAAGCAATGGATCGGTTTGAATATGTTTCAGATTATTGATGATGCACAATTGAACATTTTCAGAACAAGCGCCATACTGTGAGATCAATTTATGTGCAAAACTCTCAATTCCCAACTTGTTTAAAGTTTCTACTATTTGAATCTTCACTTCATCGCTATGGGTCAATTTAAAATAGTCAAAAAGAAACTCTTTATTTTCTACTTGATTGTAGAAACCCACTTCATAAATAAAAAGAGACTGCAAGTTTGTATTTTTAACTTTTGGTATCCATCGAACAAAGTTAGGAATGGTTTGTGTTGGTTTATTCAAAAGAATATCATGAATTTTACTTTTATCCCAAACTGTAAAATCTTTGTCAAATTCTTCGTCAAAAAACTTGAAGGGTTCGTGCTGACTTAAGTGAATTTGTGCAATTCGCGCTTTTTTTCGAAGTTCACTGTTTTTATGGTATAACAAGGTCGATAGAATTGACTCCGAAATATTCGCTTTCAGATCAATAATATTTTGAAGATTTACCATCTTTACTTTCAAGGATCTATCTGTTAATTTTTCATCCCAATAAGCTGGCAATTTAAAGAGAGTTGCCAAAGATTGAAGATTTTGATAATTAAATTGAAAAGGAAATTCATTTTTGATGACTAACATTTCATAAACTATGTCTGAAAGTTCGGGATGACAACGCGCTTTTATTGATGCAAAATCATACTGTAAATCGTTGTAAGGTATAGCTTCTTCTTCTGTAAGAATTCCTGCCAAAACGGTATAACAATCGCTATTTCTTTTGCGTTCCTCTTCTTTAGTTTCGAATCGTCTTTTAATATAGTAATTAACTAATCCTAAAAAAGCAAAAAAAAGCAATAATACTATCAAAAAAATGGTAATTATTAGAGCAATACGTATAACCAAAGCCATTACAATAAACTTGTAATACAGATTCTCGAAAAAGTTAATTATACTATACATTTTTTTTAATTAAGAGTATGACAACTACTTGTATTCATTGCATTTCTAAAAATTATAAACTTATTTATTTACGGATGACATTATGTTTAAAACATTTGTTTTTAAATTGCAAATTTATACAGTTTTACAAAAAACAAAAGCTAAAAAACCTAATGCAAATATGTTATAATTTTAATCAAAATCATAATTACATGTCGTGTTTTCGTTTAATGGCTATATTTAATCGCTAAATGGCACTAATTAGTTTCTTCTTTCGTATCATTTTTTTACAATATTTTTTTAGCAAAGAAGTACGGAATTCTACAAAAAAAAGCGCTCATACCAAATAGGAAAAATAAACAAGTTTTGTATGCTAAAGGATTATCAAGAAAATATAAGAAAAATAAACCTCTTCAAAGCATAAAAAATCTTCTATTTACGCACAGTTATGATTCTATAATTCAGCAAATTGAGTTGCTAGACAAACAATTTTGGCAACCTGAATTCGTCTTCAATTGAATTAAATGAAAAGCTAAAAGTTGAAATCTTTAGGAAAAAAGAAATATAATTCGCCAAACAAATTGAAGCCAATAGTCAAAAGAAACAATTAAATACTTACATAAATCATAGCAAATCAGTTTGTAGTTTTGCTTTTAAAGGCTTAAAACAAAAAAGCTCGCCTAAAATTTAAGCGAGCTTCATTTTTCTATAAAGTTGTTTTATGCAACCACTAATTCTGGCACTTCTACTTCCAGCAATTCATTGGTGTAATATTCCAATTGGTTTTGAATTTCAATCCTACTATTTTCGAAATAATGAGTATTTGCAAAAAAATTTTGATAAAAGGCAATACCTTCCATTAAATTACTTTTAAAGGCTTTTAATTTTTTCAATTGCGAAGCAGTGATTTCGCTTGAAATGTCTTTGATGTCATTTTTCAAATAATCGATATACATCTTCAACTCTTTGATAAATAAATTGGGTCTGTTTGTATCCGTCATCACATTGAAATTGCCGTAAATATGTCGAACCATTTCCGAAAGTGAAACTTCTTTGTCAAAATAAGCCATATTTGGACCCGGACAAATAATTACACCTTGCGATTGTCCTTTAATCTCGATGTCATTTTCAAGATAGGAAGCATTGGCAAGCCCCACACAAAGACAGGCTTTTTCTGTAATATCGAATTTCATTTTATCGAAAGCTTCTTGAGATAAGGTTTCTTTTATTTCATTCAATTGGTCCAATTTTACGTCTTGATATTTCTTGGAAGAAGTACAAATCCCCTCTGCTCCAAACTCTTTGCTCAAAGCCAAAAACTTTTTCGGACAAGAACTTCCTGCTTTATCATTGTCAATTCGGAGTTGTTTGAACATTTCGTTTGAAGTGCCTCTCACGGTATTAAACGGAACTCCCAAAGGTGAAATATGACTCAAATACAAATCTTTTTCCTTGGCATTTCTTAGTAATTCTCGAGTGTCAGCATCTACTGAAGTCGCTTCTGGAACCAATAAAAATGGTGTTCCCCAACCCACAGCATCTACATTGTAATAATCCAACATAAAATCGTGTTCTTCGGCTGTACCAACACCGCCTTGAACGGTAATTTTCAAATCCAAAGGCGTTTCTGGAATGTGTATTCCTTTGTTTGTCAACGCTTTCACCATAATATCGTGAGCCGATTGCACCAAAAGCTCTTTTTTATTCTTGAATTCTTCCATAATGGGTCCTAATACAAAACCATCGGTTGCAAAAGCATGTCCACCACAGTTCAAACCTGATTCAATTCGGTATTCCGAAACCCAAAGTCCTTTTTTGGCCAAGAAATTTCCCTGAATCATGGCCGAACGGTAATCACTCACTTTAAGAATAATTTTCTTTTCCAAATAATTGTTAGTATCTGGAAAGAAACAAGGGAAACTTTCGAAATAAGCGAATAATCTTGGATTCATTCCCGCCGATAAAACGATTGAAGAAGTCAAATTGCTATTGGCAAACCCACGAAGTGCAGCGTGTGCATCATTAAATTCAACTGGCAATTGTTCGTTATTAACAAAATTGTCTTTGTCTAGTTTTGTCATAATATTCACGTCGATTTCACCTGGATAAAGGTTATCTTCGAGGTACTTTTTGACATTTTCTTTCCAAGCGATTCCGTCTTCCAATAAGTGTTCTAATCCTTGTTTAATCTCAGATTTGTTAGGTAACATTGCAATGTAATTTTCTAAGGCGTGTTTGCTTTCTGATAATTCTGTTTTGAAATTTTCGAATTTATCTTTTACAACTTTATCGACTAAATTCAAATAAGAAGTAATTCGCTCTGCACGATAATCGTGAATTTTTTTAGTTATTTCTTGATAAGGAACATCGAATTTTTCGCTATAAAAAGCTCTCATTTTTTCGATAAGCTCATCATCGGCAAGAGCAATAACGGAGGATATTCCGTACTTCGCGACACGAATTGGGCTATCAATAGTGAATGCCAATCCCATCACCGGAATATGAAAAGTATGTAATTGTTTATTTGTCATCTTTTTGTTAGCTAATTTGATTGTATAAAGTGCAAATTTCGACAAAGCAATCAACACAAAAACTGACAATTATCATATTTTTGGGTTAATCAGCACAAACTTTAGCAAACAGAATGTTAAATTTAAGTTTATTATTTTTTTTATATCTGTATCTTTGTAAAGCAATTGTTATTGTATTAGTCAAAAAAATATCAAATGAACGATCTTAAAGAGCGCATAATAGCACTAAAAAAAGAAAAAAATGCGGTTATTTTAGCCCATTATTATCAAGAAGCCGACATTCAGGATGTGGCAGATTATGTGGGCGATAGCCTAGGATTATCGCAGGAAGCGATGAAAGTAGATGCCGATATTATCCTTTTTGCAGGAGTGCATTTTATGGCCGAAACCGCAAAAATATTAAATCCTTCCAAGAAAGTAATTCTTCCCGATTTGAAAGCAGGTTGTTCTCTTGCTGAATCCTGTCCGCCTGAAGATTTCAAGAAATTTACCGAGTCGCATCCCGACCATATTGTTATCACTTATGTGAATTGTTCTGCCGAGGTTAAAGCGCTAACTGACATTGTAGTAACGTCTGCCAATGCGGTGAAAATCGTAAACTCTATTCCAAAAGACAAACCCATTATATTTGCTCCAGATAAGAATTTAGGTAAATATGTGATGGAACAAACAGGAAGAGAAATGTTACTTTGGGATGGTGCTTGTGTGGTTCACGAAGCTTTTTCATTAGACAAACTTATTGCCCTTTACAAAAAAAATCCAGATGCTCAAATTATTGCGCATCCCGAATCGGAAACGCATATCCTAAAAACCGCCAACTATATCGGTTCTACCGCAGGGATGATTGAGTATGTGAAAACAAATCCTAGCAACAAATTTATCGTCGCTACAGAAGCGGGTATTTTGCATAAAATGAAACAAGAAGTTCCTGACAAAATATTAATTCCAGCACCTTCAAACGAAGACAACACTTGTGCTTGCAGCGAATGTGGCTATATGAAAATGAATACTTTACAGAAAGTGTACAATTGTTTATTAAACGAAACGCCCGAAATTACTGTTCCCGATGCTATTATGAAAAAAGCATTAATTCCTATTGAACGAATGCTTGAATTATCCAAATAAATGATCCAAACAAACTACTTAATTATTGGTTCTGGCGTTGCTGGATTAACCTTTGCACTGAAAATTGCAGAACAATTTCCTAATAAAAAAGTTACGATTGTAACCAAAGCAAATGCTGACGAATCCAATACCAAATATGCTCAAGGCGGCATAGCCATTGTTACTGACAAAATTGTGGATTCCTACGAAAAACACATCGAAGATACTTTAATCTGTGGGGATGGTTTGTGTGATGAGGAAGTAGTGAGAATGGTCATTACTGAAGGTCCAAAACGGTTAAAAGAACTGATCGAATGGGGAGCAAAATTTGATAAAAATACCAAAGGCTCTTTAGATTTAGGCAAAGAAGGTGGCCATTCAGAAAATCGAGTGGTGCATCATAAAGATCAAACCGGTCAAGAAATTCAGCGTGCGATTTCGCTTCAAGTACATCAAAAAGAAAACATTCTCGTTTTAGATTATCACTTAGCGATTGATTTAATTACTGTAAACAATCGCTGTTTGGGAGCGTACGTTTTAGATGAAAAAACGAATGAAATTCTTACCTTCCAATCTAATTTTACGTTGCTTGCTACTGGTGGAATTGGTCATCTTTATGGTCATACAACAAATCCAGTAATTGCCACTGGCGATGGAATTGCGATGGCTTACAGAGCCAACGCGGTTATCAAAGAAATGGAATTTATTCAGTTTCACCCCACCGCTTTGTACGATGCTTCTACTGGAACTTCTTTCTTGATTTCGGAAGCTGTACGTGGCTTTGGCGCCTATTTACGGACAAAAAACGGCCATCGCTTTATGCCCGAATACGATTCCCGAGGCGATTTGGCTTCCCGTGATATTGTTTCTCAGTGCATCGATTTAGAACTCAAAAAATCAGGTGACGATTGCGTTTACCTCGATTGTTCTCATTTAGATATGGAAGCTTTCATCAAACATTTTCCGATGATTTATAAACATTGCAAAATCCTTGGCATAGATTTATCCAAAGATTGGATTCCTGTAGTTCCAGCTCAACATTATCTTTGTGGCGGAATTGTGGTCGATAAAACCGGAAAAACTTCTGTTGAAAATTTGTTTGCTTGTGGCGAATGTTCCAGAACTGGTTTGCACGGAGCGAATAGATTAGCGTCCAATTCCTTATTAGAAGCCTTGGTTTATTCGGATAAAATTTATAATTATTTAGCAAAAAATTCTTTCGACAAAAGCCAATTTGAAGGCAAAGTTACCGATTGGGAACTGATTCCAAAACCAGAAATAAATCCGGATTATGTTGCCAAAAGAAAATCCGAATTACAACTTTTGATGCGTCAAAATGCTGGAATTGTTCGCAATGATGCTGATTTGCTAAAAGCCAAAGAAAAACTCATTCTTTGGAAAACTGAAATCGAAGAAAAAATAAATAGTTATCAAATTAATGCGGACTTATGTGAGTTGCAAAATCTGATAACCATTGGAACTTTAATCGTTCAGCAATCAATCGACCGAACAGAAAATCGTGGCGGTTTTGTGAAGATTAATAATGCGAATTAAGGTTTAATAATACCTCGTGGCTTTTAAACAAGACCTAACAGGTTTTTGAAACCTGTTAGGTCTTGTTGAATAATAAGAGGCTACATTTACCACTTGCTTGCAATCATAAACTAATTTTCAAAAGTAATCCATTAATTTTCTGTTATAGATTAAACCTTTAATACTTATAAAGGTCTTATCACTAAACTCTAAAAAAAGTAACATGAAGAAATTAATTGTTTTGGCATTATTATTAGTTGGGACAACTATAATTGCACAAGAAAGAAGCAGAAAACATCAAGGAAATGAAATGGAGCAATTTAGTCCAGAGCAAAAAAGCCAATTGATGCTAAAAAAGATGACCTTAGAATTGGATCTGAATGAGGCGCAACAAAAGGAAATGAGCGTTATGATTTCGGATAAAATTGCTAAAATGAAGTCTCATAAAACTGCGATGAAAGCGATGAAAGAAAAAGGAGTAAAACCCACCAATGACGAACGATTTACCATGCAAATGAAAATGCTGGACGAACAAATTGCTACTAAAAAAAGAATGGAAAAAATTCTGAATGCAAAGCAATTTGAAAAATGGACTGCATTAACAGAAGACCATCAAGAGAATCGCCAACATAAATCTCAAGGAAAGCCTCAAAGAAAAAGACAAGGTTAAATTGGTTAGTTTGTTAAACTTCCGGCTGGTTACCGGAAGTTTTTTTTATGTACAATTAAAATGTCTTTGATACTTTATCAACGGATTGAATGGTGAAATCTAAATCTTCATAAGTCAAGGCATCAGTGATAAACCAAGATTCATAGGCCGATGGCGCAATGTAAATTCCCTCATTTAATAATCCGTGGAAGAATTTTTTGAAATTTTCATTATCGCCTTTTGCAGCGCTTTGAAAATCTACGACTGGAGTTTCGGCAAAATGAACTGAAATCATAGAACCAATTTGATTGATGGTAAAATCTACTTTATTTGCTTTAAGAACTTTATCAATTCCAGCGGCCAAATACCCAGTTTTTTCTTCTAATCTTTTGAAGATTTCTCGATCAGAATCTAATGCTTGCAACATTGCTAATCCAGCTGCCATTGCCAACGGATTTCCAGATAAAGTTCCAGCTTGATACACTGGTCCAAGTGGTGCCAAATAATTCATAATTTCTGCACGAGCTGCAAAAGCACCAACGGGCAAACCGCCTCCTATAACTTTCCCGAAGCAAACAATATCAGCTTTTATGTTTAATAATTCTTGAACTCCGCCCCTAGCCAATCTAAATCCTGTCATTACCTCATCGAAAATTAAAAGAATTCCGTTGTCTGTACACAATTGGCGCAAGCCCTCTAGAAATCCTTTGTTTGGTGGAATGCAACCCATATTTCCTGCCACTGGCTCAACGATTATAGCTGCAATTTCGTTTTTATTGGCTTCGATTAAAGTCGCAACATTTTCTAAATCATTGTAGTTGGAGAGCAAAGTATCTTTTGCAGTACCTGCTGTAACTCCTGGACTATTTGGTGAACCAAAAGTAACGGCTCCGCTTCCAGCTTGAATCAAAAAAGAATCGGAATGACCGTGATAACAACCTGCAAATTTGATTATTTTATCTTTTTTGGTAAATCCTCGAGCCAATCGAATGGCACTCATACAAGCCTCAGTTCCTGAATTTACAAATCTGATTTTGTCAATATTTGGCACCATCGAAACCGCTAATGCTGCGATTTGAGTTTCTAATTCGGTTGGCATTCCAAACGATGTTCCTAGTTTTGCTTTTTCGATTACCGCATCAACAACGGGCTGAAAAGCGTGTCCCAGAATCATCGGCCCCCAAGAATTGATATAATCGATTAATTTATTTCCGTCTTCATCAAAGAGATAAGCTCCTTTTGCACTTTTGACGAAAATAGGCGTTCCTCCTACCGCTTTGAAGGCACGAACTGGTGAATTTACGCCTCCCGGAATTACTTGTTCTGCTTCAGCAAAAAGCTGACTACTTCTTTGATAGACCATTTTAGATTTTATATTTTAGAGTATAGAATAAAGAGTAAAGATTTAGTATTGAAATTGTTATTAAATTTTTAAGGTTTGCCCAATCGAAATGGCATTATCAGAAATATTATTTTGCTTCTTTATTTCTTCGATGGAAATATTAAATTTCTTTGAAATCGAATATAAAGTATCTCCTTGCTGCACTTCGTATTGTTTTGAATTGCTATTTCGATTGTTTTCCTCTGATGAAGTCTTTCCAGAAAGTCTTTTATCCGACCTTGATTCTTTTCCGTCTAATACTATAGCATCATATTCATCTAAATGATACCGTTCAATATAATTTATTAGTTTTTCAGGATATTGTGGATCAGTGGCATAACCTGCTTCTTTCAACCCTTTGGCCCAAGCTTTGTAATTCCCTTTTGGCAAATCGAATAATGATGCATACCGTTTTCTTTTAGACACAATATCAGCATGGTCTTGAAAAGATTCTTCGGGATTTTTATATTTTCTGAAACATTCCTGACTTGTATCGTCATCGTGATAAGTTGTTTCCCCTTTCCAGTCGGTGTAGCATTTTATACCGAAATGATTGTTTGATGTTGTTGCCAATTTGCTTTGCCCTGCACCCGATTCTAAAATTCCTTGAGCCAAAATAATACTTGCCGGAATCCCAAAATTTTTCATATTGCTCATCGCAATATCTTTGTAAAGAAAAATGTAACCATCAACCAAATTTGATATTACGACTGTTTTCTTTGTCGATTGCGGTGTTTCAGACTTATTTTGATTTACTTTTAGGTTTTTTGTTGTTACAATTACTGACTTGGAACTGTTACATCCAATCAATGTTAAAATTGTTACAATTAGTATTATCTTTTTACACATCTGTGCTTATTGTTGGTAAATGTTTGTTTTTTAATTTGATATTCATCCCTGCGATTCCTTGAATTCCTCCGGTGTGAATGAGTAAAATTTTGGAATCATCCGGGAAATAATTTTTATTAATTAAATCCATAACGCCAAAAACCATCTTTCCCGTGTAAATAGGATCTAAAGGAATGTGATTTTCTTTATAAAACTGATTGATAAATTCAATTAATTTTGAATTTACCTTTCCATATCCTCCAAAATGATAATCGGTTATTAATTCCCAGTTTTCATTTCGGACAAATTTACGAATTTCATCGTTTAAAAAATCACCTTTCAAAGCAGGAAATCCTAAAATTTTTTGGTTAGGCAAAACGCCGTTTATAAGACCACTAATTGTTCCGCCTGTTCCTACTGCACAACAAACAAAATCATATTCGGAATCTTTTTGGGATAAAATTTCTTCGCAACCTTGAACCGCTAAATCATTGGTTCCTCCTTCTGGAATATAATAAAAATTTCCGAATTCGTGTTTTAAATTTTCGATAAAATCTATTTCGGCTTTGTGCCGATACATTTCTCGGGTAACAAATTTAAACAGCATTCCACATTCATGAGCGAATTTCAAGGTTGGATTTTCAAAGATTTTACTTTCTAATTCATCTCCACGAATAATTCCTATAGTTTTGAATCCATATTCTTTTCCGGCAAAAGCAGTTGCAGCAATATGATTCGAGAATGCTCCTCCAAAAGTAAGTAGCGTATGGTGGTTTTCTGCTTTTGCTTGGACTAAATTATATTTGAGTTTTCGGAATTTGTTCCCAGAAATAAAAGGATGTATCAAATCTTCTCGCCTTATGCTCAAGGAGATAGTATTATGAAATATTTTAATTTTTTGAGTTGGAATATCTTTCAAAAGAAATGCTATTTTGCACAAAGATACAACACAAAACGATTTCATTCAATACTGCTTTCGAAACGCTATAAATTCAGATTGAATCGGATTAAATTAGCCAAATCAGAAGTAATACCAATTTGTAATTTATAATAGTTCCATAAATTGTACTAAACATATTGTCTATAAACATTAACCTTTGTAAGATTTTAATATGGAATAGAACGTTTTAAAATCACAATTGGCATTAATAGCTGAGTGAATCAAGTAATTGGAATCTAACTTAAAAAATAAAAGGCTCCATTTCTGGAGCCTTTTATTTTTTATGCTTGTCCCGCGGGACCAAAATTAAGAGGTATTGGTGATTGTTCAGTGTCTTTAATTTCGCCGTGAGCGAGTTCGAAACGATGAATATTTTCTGCTAAGGCACTCATCAATCTTTTGGCGTGTTGAGGCGTCAAAACAACTCTTGATTTCACTTTGGCTTTAGGAATACCCGGCATGATACTTACAAAATCCAATACAAACTCTGATGATGAATGATTAATTATTACCAAGTTAGAATAAACTCCTTCAGCTATTTTTTCATCTAACTCGATATCTAGTTGTCCTTGTTGTGTTTTTTGATTGCTCATAAGTATTATTTTTAATTTACTATTTTCTAACTTTCCTTAGGGAGAGCAAGGTTGATACTAATAAATGTACTCTTCTTTACTCGTCATCATTTCATTGTAATCTTCGTTTGAACCTACTATGGTATTGTCATATTCTCTCATACCTGTTCCAGCTGGGATTCTATGTCCTACAATTACATTTTCTTTCAATCCTTCTAAGTAATCGATTTTACCTGCTACAGCAGCTTCGTTCAATACTTTAGTGGTTTCTTGGAAAGAGGCAGCCGAGATGAACGATTTCGTTTGAAGCGATGCTCTAGTGATACCTTGCAATACAGGAGTTGCTGTTGCTGTGATAACATCACGAGCTACAACAAGATTTTTATCACTTCGTTTCAATAGTGAGTTTTCATCACGCAATTCACGAGGAGAAATAATCTGTCCTGGTTTCAATGTACCTGAATCACCAGCGTCTTCCACTACTTTCATTCCGTACAATTTATCATTTTCTACGATAAAATCTTTAGTATGAATCAATTGTTCTTCAAGGAATAATGTATCTCCAGGGTCTTGAACTCTTACTTTACGCATCATTTGACGTATTACTACTTCAAAGTGTTTGTCGTTTATTTTTACCCCTTGCAAACGGTACACTTCTTGAATTTCGTTTACCAAATACTGTTGAACAGCAGCCGGCCCTTGAATTCTCAAAATGTCTTCAGGAGTAATTGCTCCATCGGACAATGGTACACCTGCTCTTACAAAGTCATTTTCTTGTACCAAGATTTGGCTAGAAAGTTTTACTAAATATTTCTTAACCTCACCAAATTTAGATTCGATTACGATTTCACGGTTACCCCTTTTGATTTTTCCAAAAGAAACAACTCCGTCGATTTCAGAAACTACGGCTGGGTTAGATGGATTACGAGCTTCAAGCAACTCGGTAATTCTTGGTAAACCTCCTGTAATATCTCCTGATTTAGAAGAACGTCGTGGAATTTTAACCAATACTTTACCAGCTTTAATTTTCTCTCCATTCTCCACCATCAAGTGGGCACCAACTGGTAAGTTATACGAACGAATCAATTCACCGTCTTTACCGTAAACTAATAAAGTAGGAATCAATTTCTTGGCTCTACCCTCAGAAATTACTTTCTCTTGGAATCCGGTTTGCTCATCAATTTCAACCATGAATGATTGACCTTGCTCTAAATCTTCATAGGCGATTTTACCTGTAAATTCCGAAACAATAACTCCATTATACGGATCCCATTTACAAATAGAAGCTCCTTTAGCTACAGATTCACCATCTTTAACAAAGATACTAGAACCGTAAGGAATATTGTTTGTACTTAATAGAATTCCTGTTTTTTCGTCGATTAACTTCAATTCACTAGAACGAGAAACTACAATATCCACTGCATTTCCATCGTTATCTTCGCCTTTAACCGTTTTTAAATCTTCGATTTCAATTTTACCTGCAAATCGTGTAACGATAGCCGATTCCTCAGAAATACCTCCCGCAACCCCACCAACGTGGAATGTACGTAAAGTAAGCTGAGTTCCAGGTTCTCCAATGGATTGAGCAGCAATAACACCCACTGCTTCTCCTTTTTGAGTCATTTTTCCTGTTGCCAAGTTTCTACCGTAACATTTAGCACAAATACCTTTTGTAGCTTCACAAGTTAATGGAGAACGAACTTCTAATTTTTCAATGGGAGAAGCCTCGATCAATTTCATATAAGCTTCGGTAATTTCTTTACCAGCTTCAATGATCAACTCGTTGGTCAAAGGATTGATAACATCTTGCAATGCCACACGTCCTAGGATTCTTTCGCCTAAAGTTTCAACAATTTCTTCGTTCTTTTTCAATGCTGAAACTTCAACACCTCTTAAAGTACCACAATCCACTGTGTTTACAATTACATCTTGAGAAACGTCATGCAATCTTCTTGTTAAGTAACCCGCATCGGCCGTTTTCAAAGCCGTATCCGCAAGACCTTTACGAGCACCGTGAGTAGAAATAAAATACTCCAAAATCGAAAGACCTTCCTTAAAGTTGGAAAGAATCGGGTTTTCAATAATTTCACCACCACCAGCAGTCGATTTTTTAGGCTTAGCCATCAAACCACGCATACCGGTTAACTGACGAATTTGTTCTTTGGAACCCCTCGCTCCAGAATCAAGCATCATATAAACGGAGTTGAAACCTTGTTGGTCTTCTCTAATGTTTTTCATTGCCGCTTCTGTAAGCTGTGCATTTGTTGATGTCCATACGTCAATAACTTGGTTGTAACGTTCGTTATTGGTAATAAGACCCATATTATAATTGGCAGAAATACCTTCGACTTGTTCTCTAGCATCTGCAATTAATTTCGTTTTTTGTTCTGGGATTCTAATATCGCCCAATGAGAATGACAATCCACCTTTAAAGGCAAATTTGTATCCCATATCTTTCATATTATCCAAGAAGGCAGCCGTTGTAGGCACATTGGTCACGCTCAAAACGTGTCCGATAATGTCCCTTAAGTTTTTCTTTGTCAATACATCATTGATATAACCCGCAGCTTCTGGAACTACTTCGTTAAACAAGATACGACCTGCTGTTGTTTGGATAATTTTATAGACTAAATCACCAGTTTCATTATAATCTTTAGCACGAATTTTCACTCGAGCATTCAATTCTAAACGACCTTCATTTAATGCAATATTAGTTTCTTCTGCAGAATAAAAAGTCAAACCTTCGCCTAAAATTTTATGATCTGGAGTAGACAAACGCTCTTTGGTCATATAATATAGACCCAAAACCATGTCTTGAGAAGGTACCGTGATTGGCGCACCATTTGCTGGATTCAGGATATTGTGAGAAGCCAACATTAACAATTGTGCTTCCAAAATAGCTTCTGGTCCTAACGGCAAGTGAACTGCCATTTGATCCCCATCAAAATCCGCATTAAATGCAGTACAAACTAAAGGGTGCAATTGGATTGCTTTTCCTTCAATTAATTTTGG